>NZ_JABWMS020000050.1:0-33420 GCF_013369155.2 Escherichia sp. 94.0001
CTTGCATGGCATGCAAGAGGTCAGCGGTTCGATCCCGCTTAGCTCCACCAAATTTTGCACCCAGCAAATTTGGTACGTAAACGACTCGTGGGGCTATAGCTCAGCTGGGAGAGCGCTTGCATGGCATGCAAGAGGTCAGCGGTTCGATCCCGCTTAGCTCCACCAAATTTCAAACCCTCGCTGTAAAGCGGGGGTTTTTTGTCTCTGCTTTTTGCCGCTTTTGTAATACAGTCTACGTCCGGGTCAGCGCCGCCTGGTGAAAGCATCATTGGATGAAAAATCGGCAACAGGCTGGCCTCTGTTTGCTTCGCGATGCGAATAAACTTATTATTTGTGTGCCTGAAAACCCCGATCAGTGAGAGTAGTGTACTCATGTTTGTGGAGCATAACCTGATAAAAAATATCAAGATATTCACACTAGCGTTTACGCTCACCGTGGTACTTATTCAGCTATCCCGTTTTATTTCGCCACTTGCCGTTATCCATTCCAGTTATATCTTTTTGGCGTGGATGCCACTGTGCGTAATGCTGGCAATCTTGTTTATCTTTGGCTGGCGCGGTGTCGTTCCTGTTTTAGGCGGGATGTTTTGCACCAATCTGTGGAATTTTCATCTCTCTTTTTTACAGAACTCCGTCATGCTCGGCAGCCAGACGTTTGCAGTCCTGTGTGCCTGTGCAATATTACGCTGGCAATTGGGAACGCGTTGGCGTTATGGTTTGACCAGCCGATACGTCTGGCAACGTCTCTTCTGGCTTGGTTTGGTGGCACCGATTGGCATCAAATGCAGCATGTATCTTGTGGGGAATTTCTTTGATTTTCCGCTAAAGATATCTACCTTTTTCGGCGATGCGGATGCCATTTTCACGGTCGTTGATTTGCTAAGCCTTTTCACCGCAGTGCTGATTTACAACATGCTGTTTTACTATCTCACCCGCATGATTGTAAGTCCCCACTTTGCGCAGATACTGTGGCGCAGGGATATCGCTCCGTCGTTGAGCAAAGAGAAACGCGTATTTACCTTAAGCTGGCTGGCAGCTCTTAGCGTGCTGCTACTTCTGATGTGTACACCGTATGAAAATGACTTCATTGCCGGTTACCTGGTACCTGTTTTCTTTATCATCTTTACCCTCGGGGTCGGTAAGCTTCGCTATCCGTTTTTAAATCTCACCTGGGCTGTTTCAACGCTTTGCCTTCTGAATTACAACCAGAACTTTTTGCAAGGGGTACTAACCGAATATTCGCTGGCATTTATTCTCGCGGTGCTGATTTCCTTTAGTGTTTGCCTGCTCTATATGGTGCGCATTTATCATCGTAGTGAATGGCTTAACCGACGCTGGCATTTGCAGGCGCTGACCGATCCGTTAACGCTCTTACCCAACTTTCGCGCGTTGGAACAAGCACCAGAGCAAGAGGCTGGCAAGAGTTTTTGCTGCCTGCGTATTGATAACCTTGAGTTTATGAGTCGTCATTACGGGTTAATGATGCGCGTTCACTGTATCCGCTCAATTTACCGTACGTTAATGCCGCTGATGCAGGAAAACGAAAAGTTGTATCAATTGCCGGGGAGTGAACTGCTATTAGTACTGAGCGGGCCGGAAACGGAAGGGCGACTCCAGCATATGGTTAACATCCTGAATAGTCGGCAAATTCACTGGAACAATACCGGGCTGGATATGGGCTATGGTGCCGCCTGGGGGCATTTCGATGGAAATCAGGAAACCCTGCAACCCTTGTTGGGGCAGTTAAGCTGGCTGGCGGAGCAATCCTGCGCACATCATCATGTGCTGGCGCTGGATAGCAGAGAGGAGATGGTTTCCGGGCAAACCACTAAACAGGTGCTATTGCTGAATACCATTCGCATGGCGTTAGATCAGGGTGATTTGCTGCTCTACGCCCAGCCAATTCGCAACAAAGAGGGTGAAGGTTATGATGAGATCCTCGCGCGACTGAAGTATGACGGCGGCATTATGACCCCGGATAAGTTTCTGCCCCTTATTGCTCAGTTTAACCTTAGCGCGCGTTTTGATTTGCAAGTGCTGGAATCCTTGTTGAAGTGGCTGGCAACACACCCTTGCGACAAAAAAGGTCCGCGCTTTTCAGTCAATTTAATGCCGCTCACGCTGCTGCAAAAAAATATCGCCGGGCGGATTATTCGTCTGTTTAAGCGTTATCACATCTCCCCGCAGGCGGTCATTCTTGAGATCACCGAGGAACAGGCGTTTTCTAACGCAGAAAGCAGTATGTACAACATCGAGCAGCTGCATAAGTTTGGTTTCCGGATTGCGATTGATGATTTTGGCACCGGCTATGCCAACTACGAACGGCTAAAGCGTTTGCAGGCTGATATCATCAAAATTGATGGCGTCTTTGTGAAAGATATCGTCACGAACACGCTGGATGCGATGATTGTGAGATCAATTACCGATCTGGCGAAAGCGAAGTCATTGAGTGTGGTCGCGGAGTTTGTCGAGACGCCACAGCAGCAGGCGCTATTGCATAAGCTCGGGGTGCAATATCTGCAAGGGTATTTGATTGGTCGCCCTCAGCCATTAACTGATTAACAGGCGTAAAAAAAGCAGGGAATTATCCCCGACTTTTGTGGCTGATGACAAACAGAAAAATGCCTGATGCGCTACGCTTATCAGGCCTACATGGAATTGAAGCCGGGGAATTATCCCCGGCTTTTTAATTAATGAATTGGACTTACAGCACCAGTGCTGCGATTGACGCAGACAGCACACTCACCAGAGTAGAGCCGTAAACCAGTTTCAGACCGAAGCGAGAAACCACGTTACCTTGCTCTTCATTCAGGCCTTTAACCGCACCGGCGATAATCCCGATAGAAGAGAAGTTAGCGAAGGAAACCAGGAACACAGAGATGATGCCTTCAGCACGCGGAGAGAGCGTGGAAGCAATTTTCTGCAGATCCATCATCGCAACGAACTCGTTGGAAACCAGTTTGGTCGCCATAATACTGCCCACCTGCAGTGCTTCACTGGAAGGAACACCCATCACCCACGCAACCGGATAGAAGATGTAGCCCAGGATGCCCTGGAAGGAGATGCTGTAGCCAAACCAGCCAGTCACAGTGGCAAACAGTGCGTTCAGCGCAGCGATCAGGGCGATAAAGCCGATCAGCATCGCGGCAACGATAATGGCAACTTTGAAACCTGCCAGAATGTATTCACCCAGCATTTCGAAGAAGCTCTGACCTTCGTGCAGGTTGGACATCTGAATATTTTCTTCACTGGCATCAACACGGTAAGGGTTGATCAGTGACAGCACGATAAAGGTGCTGAACATGTTCAGTACCAGCGCCGCAACGACGTATTTCGGCTCCAGCATCGTCATGTATGCACCAACGATGGACATCGACACGGTGGACATCGCCGTAGCTGCCATGGTGTACATACGATTGCGGGAGATTTTGCCGAGGATATCTTTATAGGCAATAAAGTTTTCAGACTGACCCAGAATCAGAGAGCTGACGGCGTTGAAGGATTCCAGTTTGCCCATACCGTTGACTTTGGAGAGCAGGAAACCAATTGCGCGGATAATCACCGGCAACACGCGAATGTGCTGGAGAATACCAATCAGCGCAGAGATAAAGACGATTGGGCACAGCACTTTCAGGAAGAAGAATGCCAGGCCTTGATCATTCATGCTACCAAAGACGAAGTTAGTCCCTTCGTTGGCAAATCCGAGCAGTTTCTCAAACATTTCGGAGAAGCCTTTCACGAAGCCCAAACCAACGTCGGAGTTCAGGAAGAACCACGCCAGTAACACTTCGATAACAAGCAGTTGAATAACATAACGGATACGAATTTTTTTGCGGTCGCTGCTTGCCAGCAGTGCGAGAATCGCAACAACGGCAAGTGCCAGTACAAAATGAAGGACGCGGTCCATATTTGCTCCAAATATGAGGCAGGTTAAATTTCCGTGCACATTCTATGTAACATGGTTAAGGAAAACGAGATCTGACACACACTATAATGACGTCCTGTGACAAGCTTCAAAAATAGTGAGCTATCATACATTTCTGCTATGTTGTGTATGGAAGCTGAAAGTTATGTAAATGTGCTAACATTAAACATAATCACAACATTCAAGTCATCAATCTTTTCGTCGTCATAATTCTGGTCTATCAAAGAAATCATCACAATCCACTTAAATGAATTTGATAATCATTCTCGTTTGACATAGCATGAAACATAGCAAAGGCTATGTTTTAGAGGCACAAGATGACTAACTATCGCGTTGAGAGTAGCAGCGGACGGGCGGCGCGCAAGATGAGGCTCGCATTAATGGGACCTGCGTTCATTGCGGCGATTGGTTATATCGATCCTGGTAACTTTGCGACCAATATTCAGGCCGGGGCCAGCTTCGGCTATCAGCTACTGTGGGTTGTCGTTTGGGCCAACCTGATGGCGATGCTGATTCAGATACTGTCTGCCAAACTGGGGATTGCCACCGGTAAAAACCTGGCGGAGCAGATTCGCGATCACTATCCGCGTCCCGTAGTGTGGTTCTATTGGGTTCAGGCAGAAATCATTGCGATGGCAACCGACCTGGCGGAATTTATTGGTGCGGCGATCGGTTTTAAACTCATTCTGGGTGTTTCGCTGTTGCAGGGCGCGGTACTGACGGGAATCGCGACTTTCCTGATTTTAATGCTGCAACGTCGAGGGCAAAAACCGCTGGAGAAAGTGATTGGCGGGTTACTGCTGTTTGTTGCTGCGGCTTACATTGTCGAGTTGATTTTCTCCCAGCCTAACCTGGCGCAACTGGGTAAAGGAATGGTAATCCCGAGTTTACCCACCTCGGAGGCAGTCTTCCTGGCGGCAGGTGTGTTGGGGGCGACGATTATGCCGCACGTGATTTATTTACACTCTTCGCTGACTCAGCATTTACATGGTGGTTCGCGTCAACAACGTTATTCTGCCACCAAATGGGATGTGGCTATCGCTATGACTATTGCCGGTTTTGTCAATCTGGCGATGATGGCTACGGCTGCGGCGGCGTTCCACTTTTCCGGTCATACTGGCGTTGCCGATCTTGATGAGGCTTATCTGACGCTGCAACCGTTGTTAAGCCATGCTGCGGCAACGGTCTTTGGTTTAAGCCTGGTTGCTGCGGGACTGTCCTCAACGGTTGTGGGGACACTGGCGGGGCAGGTAGTGATGCAGGGCTTCATTCGTTTTCATATCCCGCTGTGGGTGCGTCGCACCGTTACCATGTTGCCGTCATTTATTGTCATTCTGATGGGATTAGATCCGACACGGATTCTGGTTATGAGTCAGGTGCTGTTAAGTTTTGGTATCGCTCTGGCGCTGGTTCCACTACTAATTTTTACCAGTGACAGTAGGTTGATGGGCGATCTGGTGAACAGCAAACGCGTAAAACAGATAGGCTGGGTGATTGTGGTGCTGGTAGTGGCGCTGAATATCTGGTTGTTAGTGGGAACGGCTCTGGGGCTATAGTTCAACTGGCGTCGTACCAGGCATCACTGGCGGATGCGGCGTAAAACGCCTTATCCGCCCTACGCGTTAAAGAGACGGTTTGTAGGCCTGATAAGACGCACTAGCGTCGCATCAGGCATTGTGCTCCATTGGCGAATGTGTTTAATGGCGATGTCCATGTCCGCGGCCTTTTCCGCGATGATCGTCACGATCGCGCCAGCCTTCACGATAGCCACGCTCATACGCTTTACGCTTATCCCAGCCACGGTGGTAGCCATTATCATGACGCCACCAGCGGTTTTTACGCCATTCATAATTGCGATGCCAGTAGTCACGGTCGCGCCAGTGACCACCGTCCCAGTAATTACCGTAATGATCGCGATCGCCAATTTGTAATTTGATTGATGGCAGTAGGGTGATTTCACCTGCGTTTGCCGCAAGCGGGATAAATGCCATCAGGGCGGCCGCCAGAAACAGTGACCTGAACATTGTTATTCTCCTTCACGATCGAAGCCGTCAGCGGCCTGTTAACGCAATATTACGGGGAGGTAAAGCCCCGTATCATCGCCATAACTCTTAAATCATAAAGGAGAGCATTTTTTGCTAAATGTTATCGTGGGGTGGCTGTTGCTTCGGACGATTCACCATCATCATCGGCTTACCGGCTAATAACAGCCATGCAGGAAGCATGACGATACAGAGCAGCGGTAGCAATGTGGTATTAGGGACAACAACCGCAGCCATAAATAGACTTAACCAGCCATCGCGTGTTACCACCAGCACGATGCCGAGAATAGCGCAGGAAACGGTTATTGCCGCTGGAACGGCGGGAACGTGCTCATGCAGCATCAATCCTAATGCCACGCCGACAAACACTGCCGGGAAGATTCGCCCACCGCGAAAGCCGCTGGCGGCAGCAACCACGAGAGCGGCAAGTTTAATCACTGCCAGCAAAAAGTAATCGCTGGTGCTGAAAGCCTGATTTGCCACCATCTGCTGCATCTCATCCAGCCCTTTAAACAGCGAAACTGGTCCAGCAATAACCCCCAGAATACCGAGAATAAATCCGCCAACTCCCAGCATTAGCACCGGATTTTTAATCTGATGCATCATCGCGTGCAACCGTGGCAGACACCATACGGCAACCATCCCTGCTGCGATGGCAATAGCCGCGACAATTGCACCGCTGAGAATATCGGTCATCTCCATCTGCCCATAATGCGCAATGGGCAGCGAAAAATGAGGATGGAAAAACAATCCGGTGGTTAGCGCACCAGCCGCCGCCGCCATTAACGGCGCAAAGAGACGATCCCATAGCGGGACTTCACTACTGCCATTTAAGGTTTGCGAAAATATCAACGCCGCCGCAACAGGTGTGCCAAACAGCGCGCCGATAGTTCCGGCAGAGGCTAAAATAGTCCATTCCATCCGGTTGACGCGTGGTAACAGACGAGCGCCTATCGCAACCGCAAGGGCGATATTGACGGTCATGATCGGATGTTCCGGCCCGAGACTGACGCCGCCAGCAAGACCAAGAATTAATGCTACGATAAGTCCTGGTAGCGCAGAGGGCGGAACGGGTGCGCCGATCAGCGGTTCACAGGCGGGGTCTGGTCCAGCATGCCCCTGGCTGAAACGGATAACCAACCCCACCGCAATACCTGTTAGCGTTAATATGGCGATGATCCAGAAAGGTGAATCCTGGGCTACCCCCAGAGTTCCCGGCAGTCGTTGCCAGAGCAAATTCTGTAATACCGAGGCGATTTTCATCACCACAATCAGAATAAGACTGGATGCAATCCCAATTGCCACGGCGGGGAGCGATAATAACAACATGGTTCTGGCTCGCGGATGGAGCATGTTCTATTCCTTATGCAGGGTCAGATACTTAGTTTGCCCAGCTTGCAAAAAGGCATCGCTGCAATTGGTGCTGAAACGATAAAGTAATTGTGTGACCCAGATCGATATTTACAGGGAGCCTGCCTTTCCGGCGTTGTTGTTATGCCCCCAGGTATTTACAGTGTGAGAAAGAATTATTTTGACTTTAGCGGAGCAGTTGAAGAATGACAAAGTATGCATTAGTCGGTGATGTGGGCGGCACCAACGCACGTCTTGCTCTGTGTGATATTGCCAGTGGTGAAATCTCGCAGGCTAAGACCTATTCAGGGCTTGATTACCCGAGCCTCGAAGCGGTTATTCGCGTTTATCTTGAAGAACATAATGTCGAGGTGCAAGACGGCTGTATCGCCATCGCGTGCCCAATTACCGGTGACTGGGTGGCAATGACCAACCATACCTGGGCGTTCTCAATTGCCGAAATGAAAAAGAATCTCGGTTTTAGTCATTTGGAAATTATTAACGACTTTACCGCTGTATCGATGGCGATCCCGATGCTGAAAAAAGAGCATCTGATCCAGTTTGGCGGTGCAGAACCGGTAGAAGGTAAACCTATTGCGGTTTACGGTGCCGGAACAGGGCTTGGGGTTGCGCATCTGGTTCATGTTGATAAACGCTGGGTAAGCTTGCCAGGCGAAGGCGGTCACGTTGATTTTGCGCCGAATAGTGAAGAAGAGGCCATTATCCTCGAAATACTGCGTGCAGAAATTGGTCATGTTTCGGCAGAGCGCGTGCTTTCTGGTCCTGGGCTGGTGAATTTGTATCGCGCGATTGTGAAAGCCGACAACCGCCTGCCAGAAAATCTCAAGCCAAAAGATATTACCGAACGTGCGCTGGCTGACAGCTGCACCGATTGCCGCCGCGCGTTGTCGCTGTTTTGCGTCATTATGGGCCGTTTTGGCGGCAATCTGGCGCTCAATCTCGGGACATTTGGCGGCGTGTTTATTGCCGGTGGTATCGTGCCGCGCTTCCTTGAGTTCTTCAAAGCCTCTGGTTTCCGTGCCGCATTTGAAGATAAAGGGCGCTTTAAAGAATATGTCCATGATATTCCGGTGTATCTCATCGTCCATGACAATCCGGGCCTTCTTGGTTCCGGTGCACATTTACGCCAGACCTTAGGTCACATTCTGTAAATCCTTCCTGTTATATCGGGAGGTAACTCTCCCGATAATTTTTTAAATCATACAGTTAATTCAATTTTTCTTTGTGTCCCCTCACAAGGCCGACCTGCGTCACACTTCCGTACAGCGGGATTAATTCTCCAGTAAATGCATTATTTGTCTGGTAACGGCGATTTGTTTTGCACGTTCATAATTTCACTCATCAACTATCACTGAACGAGGAATTAACGATGAGTAAGAAACTGATTGCCTTATGTGCCTGCCCAATGGGCCTGGCTCACACCTTTATGGCCGCTCAGGCGCTGGAAGAAGCGGCGGTAGAAGCCGGTTATGAAGTGAAAATTGAAACCCAGGGTGCGGACGGCATCCAGAATCGTCTGACCGCGCAGGATATCGCCGAAGCGACCATCATCATCCACTCCGTGGCGGTTACCCCGGAAGATAACGAACGTTTCGAATCACGCGACGTTTATGAAATCACTTTGCAGGACGCAATTAAAAACGCTGCGGGCATCATCAAAGAAATCGAAGAGATGATTGCCGCTGAACAACAGTAATATTCGACAGGGATAATTGTTATGGCCATTAAAAAACGCAGTGCAACCGTTGTGCCTGGCGCATCCGGTGCGGCAGCGGCAATTAAGAATCCGCAGGCCTCTAAAACCAGCTTCTGGGGTGAACTCCCGCAGCATGTGATGTCAGGGATTTCACGCATGGTGCCGACCTTAATTATGGGCGGTGTGATCCTCGCTTTCAGCCAGCTGATTGCTTATAGCTGGCTTAAAATTCCTGCTGATATCGGCATTATGGATGCTCTTAATAGCGGGAAATTCTCCGGTTTCGACCTCTCCTTACTGAAGTTTGCCTGGCTGTCGCAGTCCTTCGGCGGCGTGTTGTTTGGCTTTGCCATACCGATGTTTGCCGCTTTTGTGGCGAACTCCATCGGCGGCAAACTGGCATTCCCGGCTGGTTTTATCGGCGGCTTGATGTCTACCCAGCCGACGCAACTGCTGAACTTCGATCCCAGCACGATGCAATGGGCGACCTCTTCGCCGGTGCCGTCCACCTTCATTGGTGCCCTGATTATTTCTATCGTTGCGGGTTACCTTGTGAAGTGGATGAACCAGAAAATCCAGTTACCGGATTTCCTGTTAGCGTTCAAAACCACATTTTTGCTACCGATTCTTTCCGCCATTTTTGTCATGCTGGCGATGTACTACGTCATCACCCCATTTGGTGGCTGGATCAACGGCGGTATTCGTGCCGTGCTGACTGCCGCAGGTGAGAAGGGCGCGCTAATGTATGCGATGGGTATCGCAGCAGCGACAGCAATCGACCTTGGTGGCCCGATCAACAAAGCCGCAGGTTTCGTTGCCTTTAGCTTTACCACCGACCACGTATTACCGGTTACCGCGCGTTCAATCGCTATCGTTATTCCGCCGATCGGCCTGGGTCTGGCGACCATTATCGACCGTCGTTTAACTGGCAAACGCCTGTTCAACGCTCAGCTTTATCCGCAGGGTAAAACCGCGATGTTCCTTGCTTTTATGGGGATCAGTGAAGGTGCGATTCCGTTTGCGCTGGAAAGCCCCATCACCGCTATTCCGTCCTATATGGTTGGCGCGATTGTCGGCTCAACCGCCGCTGTCTGGCTGGGTGCAGTTCAATGGTTCCCGGAATCTGCTATCTGGGCATGGCCGCTGGTCACTAACCTCGGTGTCTATATGGCGGGGATCGCGCTGGGAGCAATCATTACTGCGCTGATGGTGGTGTTCCTGCGTCTGATGATGTTCCGTAAAGGCAAATTGTTAATCGATAGCCTGTAAGAAGGAAAATCCAGATGACATTACTCGCTTCGCTGCGCGACTGGCTTAAGGCGCAACAACTGGATGCAGTGCTTCTCTCCTCACGGCAGAACAAACAGCCGCATCTGGGGATCTCCACCGGATCAGGTTATGTGCTGATTAGCCGTGAAAGTGCGCACATTCTGGTGGATTCGCGCTATTACGCGGATATAGAAGCCCGCACGCAAGGCTACCAGCTGCATTTGCTTGATGCGATGCACACGCTTGCAACCATCGCCAGGCAAATCATTGCCGATGAGCAGTTGCAAACGCTCGGTTTTGAAGGCCTGCAGGTAAGTTGGGAAACCGCGCACCGCTGGCAGTCTGAACTCAATGCGAAACTGGTAAGCGCCACGCCGGATGTGCTGCGGCAAATCAAAACGCCAGAGGAGGTGGAGAAAATCCGCCTCGCCTGTGGGATTGCCGATCGCGGTGCAGAGCATATTCGCCGCTTTATTCAGGCGGGGATGAGCGAATGCGAGATTGCTGCTGAACTGGAGTGGTTTATGCGCCAGCAGGGCGCAGAAAAAGCCTCTTTCGATACCATTGTCGCCAGCGGCTGGCGTGGGGCGCTGCCGCACGGCAAAGCCAGCGACAAGATTGTTGCAGCGGGCGAGTTTGTCACTATTGATTTTGGTGCGCTGTATCAGGGCTACTGCTCTGATATGACGCGTACCTTGCTGGTGAATGGCGAAGGGGTGAGCGCCGAATCTCACCCGCTGTTTGATGTGTATAACATTGTCCTGCAGGCACAGCTCGCGGCAATCTCCGCGATTCGCCCCGGCGTGCGCTGCCAGCAGGTTGACGACGCCGCGCGCCGGGTCATTACAGAAGCCGGTTATGGCGACTATTTCGGTCATAACACCGGTCATGCTATCGGCATTGAAGTCCATGAAGATCCGCGTTTTTCACCGCGGGACACCACGACGCTACAGCCAGGGATGTTACTGACCGTGGAGCCGGGGATTTATTTGCCAGGGCGAGGGGGCGTGCGCATCGAAGATGTCGTGCTGGTTACCCCGCAAGGCGCGGAAGTGCTCTACGCCATGCCAAAAACAGTGTTGCTCACGGGAGAGGCATAATGGATTTATCGCTATTAAAAGCGTTGAGCGAGGCAGATGCGATCGCCTCCTCGGAACAGGAAGTGCGGCAGATCCTGCTGGATGAAGCGGATCGACTGCAAAAAGAAGTGCGATTTGATGGCCTGGGATCGGTGCTGATCCGCCTCAATGAATCGACAGGTCCGAAGGTGATGATCTGTGCGCATATGGACGAAGTGGGATTTATGGTGCGTAGCATCTCCCGCGAAGGGGCGATTGATGTCCTGCCGGTTGGCAATGTGCGCATGGCTGCCCGCCAGCTTCAGCCAGTGCGGATCACCACTCGTGAAGAGTGCAAAATTCCCGGTCTGCTCGATGGCGAACGGCAGGGGAATGACGTCAGCGCCATGCGCGTGGACATTGGTGCGCGCTCGTATGACGAAGTGATGCAGGCAGGTATTCGTCCGGGCGATCGTGTCACGTTTGATACCACTTTTCAGGTTCTCCCTCACCAGCGAGTGATGGGTAAAGCCTTTGATGACCGCCTCGGTTGCTACCTGCTGGTGACGTTACTACGTGAGCTGCACAACGCCGAGCTGCCTGCGGAAGTGTGGCTGGTGGCAAGTTCCAGCGAAGAGGTTGGCTTACGCGGCGGGCAAACAGCCACCCGCGCGGTGTCGCCGGATGTCGCCATTGTGCTTGATACCGCCTGCTGGGCGAAAAACTTTGATTATGGCGCGGCTAACCATCGCCAGATTGGTAACGGCCCGATGCTGGTGTTAAGCGACAAGTCGCTGATTGCGCCGCCAAAACTTACCGCGTGGATCGAAACCGTGGCGGCAGAAATTGGCGTGCCGTTGCAGGCCGATATGTTCAGCAACGGCGGAACGGACGGCGGGGCGGTGCATTTAACTGGCACTGGCGTACCCACAGTGGTGATGGGGCCAGCAACCCGCCACGGACATTGCGCCGCATCGATTGCCGACTGCCGCGACATTTTGCAGATGCAGCAACTTTTATCTGCCCTTATTCAACGTCTTACGCGTGAGACGGTTGTTCAACTGACGGATTTCAGATGATCTCCTGATTAACCCGGAGCGGTTATGTTAACGATTCAATTTCTCTGTCCTTTGCCAAACGGTCTGCATGCTCGTCCGGCGTGGGAACTTAAAGAGCAGTGCAGCCAGTGGCAAAGCGAAATCATCTTCATTAACCATCGCCAGAACGTAAAGGCCGATGCCAAAAGTTCGCTGGCGCTGATTGGCACCGGCACCTTATTTAATGACAGTTGCAGCCTGAACATTAGCGGCAGCGATGAAGAGCAGGCGCGGCGCGTGCTGGAAGAGTATATCCAGGTGCGCTTTATCGACAGCGACAGCGTTCAGCCGACGCAGGCAGAACTGACGGCGCATCCACTGCCGCGTTCATTAAGCCGCCTGAACCCTGATTTACTGTACGGCAATGTGCTGGCAAGCGGCGTCGGCGTGGGTACGCTGACCCTGTTACAGAGCAACAGCCTCGACAGTTATCGGGCAATCCCGGCCAGTGCGCAAGACTCCACCTGGCTGGAACACAGCCTGGCAACGCTTGCCGAGCAACTGAACCAGCAGTTGCGCGAGCGTGACGGCGAAAGCAAAACTATCCTCAGCGCCCATTTGTCGCTGATTCAGGATGATGAATTCGCGGGCAATATCCGTCGCCTGATGACAGAACAGCATCAGGGGCTGGGGGCTGCGATCATCAGCAATATGGAGCAGGTTTGTGCCAAACTTTCTGCTTCTGCCAGCGATTATCTGCGCGAGCGGGTCAGCGACATTCGTGATATCAGCGAACAATTGCTGCATATCACCTGGCCGGAACTGAAGCCGCGTAATAATCTGATGCTCGAAAAACCGACCATTCTGGTGGCAGAGGATTTAACCCCTAGCCAGTTTTTGAGCCTCAATTTAAAAAATCTTGCGGGCATGATTCTGGAGAAAACCGGGCGCACATCGCATACTCTGATTCTGGCCCGCGCCTCGGCGATCCCCGTACTGAGCGGCCTGCCGCTGGATGCCATTGCTCGCTATGCCGGGCAACCGGCGGTGCTTGACGCCCAGTGCGGCGTGCTGGCTATTAATCCTGATGACGCGGTGAGTGGTTATTATCAGGTCGCACAGACGCTGGCGGATAAACGTCAGCAGCAGCAGGCGCAGGCCGCCGCGCAGCTGGCCTATTCCCGTGATAACAAGCGCATTGATATCGCGGCGAATATTGGCACCGCTCTGGAAGCGCCAGGCGCGTTTGCCAACGGCGCGGAAGGTGTCGGGCTGTTTCGTACCGAAATGCTCTATATGGAGCGCGACAGTGCGCCGGACGAACAGGAACAGTTTGAAGCATACCAACATGTGCTACTGGCGGCGGGCGACAAGCCGATTATTTTCCGCACGATGGACATCGGCGGCGATAAAAGCATTCCTTACCTCAACATTCCCCAGGAAGAGAACCCGTTCCTCGGCTATCGCGCGGTACGAATTTACCCGGAATTTGCTGGCCTGTTCCGCACTCAACTGCGGGCTATTTTGCGTGCTGCCAGTTTCGGCAATGCCCAGTTAATGATCCCAATGGTCCACAGCCTCGATCAGATCTTATGGGTGAAGGGCGAGATCCAAAAAGCGATCGTTGAGCTTAAGCGCGATGGTCTGCGTCATGCAGAGTCGATTACGCTGGGTATCATGGTGGAAGTACCGTCGGTGTGCTACATCATCGACCACTTCTGCGATGAGGTCGATTTCTTCAGTATCGGTTCTAACGATATGACCCAGTATCTGTATGCGGTCGATCGTAATAACCCGCGCGTATCGCCGCTGTATAACCCGATTACGCCATCGTTCCTGCGCATGTTGCAGCAGATTGTTACCACTGCGCATCAGCGCGGCAAATGGGTAGGTATTTGCGGTGAACTGGGCGGTGAAAGTCGTTATCTGCCGCTACTGCTTGGACTGGGCCTGGATGAGCTGAGTATGAGTAGCCCGCGTATTCCGGCGGTGAAAAGCCAGCTTCGTCAACTGGATAGCGAGGCGTGTCGGGAACTGGCGCGTCAGGCATGTGAATGCCGCAGCGCGCAGGAAATTGAAGCGTTACTTACCGCGTTTACGCCGGAAGAAGACGTTCGCCCGCTGCTGGCGCTGGAGAATATCTTTGTTGATCAGGCCTTTAGCAATAAAGAGCAGGCGATCCAGTTCCTGTGCGGCAACCTTGGCGTTAACGGGCGTACTGAACATCCGTTTGAGCTGGAAGAAGATGTCTGGCAGCGGGAAGAGATTGTCACTACTGGCGTTGGTTTTGGCGTGGCGATCCCGCACACCAAATCACAGTGGATCCGTCATTCCAGTATCAGCATTGCCCGGTTGGTGAAACCGGTTGACTGGCAGTCAGAAATGGGCGAAGTCGAACTGGTGATCATGCTGACGCTGGGCGCTAACGAAGGGATGAATCATGTGAAAGTCTTCTCGCAGCTGGCGCGTAAACTGGTGAATAAAAACTTCCGCCAGTCGCTGTTTGCCGCGCAAGATGCACAAAGTATTCTGACGCTGCTGGAAACGGAATTAACCTTCTGACGTTAGCCCTGAAAACGGGCGCTGTACTCTCCCGGCGTCAGGCCAAACTGACGCCGGAAGACGCGACAAAAATAGTCGCTGTCCGGAAAGCCGCAACGCTGCGCCACTTCATGAATCGACAGATGATATTTCTGCAAAATCATCCTCGCCTTCGCCATTCGCACCCAACGCACATATTCGATAAAACGCATTGTTCCATGCTGCGCAAACAGTTTTGACAGATGATTGGGCGTGATATTAAAAAACTGCGCCACGTTCTCACGGGTGAGCGGTTGGGCATAATTATCCTGAACCCAGTTACAAATGCTGTGATAGAGAAAATCGCCGCGCGGCTGCGAATTACCCGGCGGCATATTGACCACGTTGCGGCAAAGATGCAGCAAACTTAACACCAGCGGCTGAATGATATTCTGCTCCAGCGGCGAACGGCTAAGATGGGTGAGGGCAGTAAGCATTGCTTCACCTTCGCCGCGTTGCAGGCTGGGAAGTTGGATCTGGCGAGCAGGATGCAACAACGACGTGGTGCGGCTATCGTAAAACGATAACCCAAGCCAGGTCGGCGCGAATACCAGGCTTAACAGCATTACCGGTTTGTTGTTGACCGGTAAATTAGCCGCGCGCGCTGGAATAAACAGCATTTCTCCTTCCACTATACGTTGCTGCTTTGCTTCCAGCAGATTGCCGTATTCGCCGCGCAGCACGATATCCAGACGGGGAAAATCAATACATAAACTGCCCACCGGCAACGAGGCCGGCTGGCTGGCAAACCAGACGCGCCCCAGTAGTTGCGGGTTAAGCACCAGGCCGCTGAACAGATCGGCGAAAAATTGTTGATCGGCGGGCAAGCCTGTTGCTTTCATGAAAGTTCCCGATTACAGATGCATTAACTGCCTGAATTCTTTAACTTTGCTACGGCTGACCGGCACTTCAAAATCCAGATCTTTCAGCCGCAGAATGTAGGTGTTATTAAACCACGGTTCGATTTCGCGTATTTTGTTCAGATTGACACAAAATGAGCGATGGCAGCGGAAAAAATGCGACGGCGGCAGCTTGCTGCAAAACTCGGTGATGTTCATCGGCATTACGTAGGATTCACGCCGCGTATAGACAAAGGTCATTTTCTCGTGCGCTTCGGCGTAATAGATATCGTTAATTGGCGTGACGATGATTCGCTCATCTTTCACCAGATTAATGGTGTCATTCTCACGCGTTACCGTCGCGGCAGGCGTACTGCTGGTCTGCTGTTGTTGCCAGGCTGCTTCCAGTTTTTGCAGCATCCCGGTAATGCGTGATTCCTGATACGGTTTGAGAATGTAGTCAAACGCTTCCAGTTCAAACGCTTCCACCGCATGTTCTTTCCACGCAGTGATGAACACAATAAACGGTTTATGGGCAAACTGGCTGATGTTTTGCGCCAGCAACACGCCATCCAGCGACGGAATATTGATATCCAGAAAAATGGCGTCGACGCGGTTATGCTGCAAAAACTTCAACACGTCCAGACCATCGTCAAAGGTGCCGACAATCTCCATCTGGCTGTGCTCTTTAATCAGCCAGCTCAGTTCCTGTTGTGCCAGGAATTCGTCTTCAACAATGATGACTTTCACAATATCACTCCGGCTCAAAGCAATAACGTAGCCTGTGAGGCGACAGGGGTGCGTTGGTTAGGAATGTAAAACGCAATTTCCGTTCCTGGTTCCAGGCGGCGGATATGCAGCCCCTCGCCATACAATAACTTCACGCGATGATGGACATTCAGCAGGCCAATTTTATTGCCCGGCATTTCGTTCGCTTCGACCCGCTCAATGACTTTTGGATCGATGCCGTGCCCGGTATCTCGCACCGCAATGCGTACCCGATTACCGCACTCTGCAACGCTGATGGTGACAACGCCTTTACCTTTGCAAGGCTGAATACCGTGGACAATGGCATTCTCCACCAACGGCTGGATCAGCAGGCTGGGAATGCAGCAATTCACCTCTTCATCAATATCATAGATAACCGTCAGCTTGTCGCCAAAGCGGGCCTGCTCAATGGCAATATAGTCTTTAATTTGATACAGCTCTTTTTTGATATCGATTTGCTCATCGTCTTTTAATTCAATGTTATAGCGCAGATAACGCGACAGATTAAAGATCAGCTGGCGAGCGGTATCCGGATTCAGACGGATCGACGATGAGATAGCATTCAGAGCATTAAACAGGAAATGGGGATTAATTTTGCTTTGCAGAGCGCGAAGCTCTGCCTTATTTGCCATTTCACGTAGTTGCTCGGCGCGTGAAACCTCCAGTTGGGTGGAGATGATTTGCGACAGACCGACCGCCATTTCCTGTAATGACGAGGTAATCTGATGCGCGTGGCAGTAGTAAATTTTCAGCGTCCCGGTCACGACCCCTTTCTCCCAAAGCGGGATCACCAGCATCGAGTGGATTTCCGGTGTACGGTGGGCTTCATCATTGTTTTTGATAATGATTTTTCCGTAATTCATTGCCTGACGCGTTGTTGGGCTAATGAAATCATCGCCATTCTGATAGTTGTGTTCCCCTACGCCAACATAGGCCAGCACATGATCGGTGTTGGTAATCGCTACCGCATCGGCGTGAATATCATCGCGAATAATTTCACAAACTTTGCGTAATGACTCGCTATTGACATGGCGAAACAGCGGCAGCGTTTTGTTGGCGATATCCAGTGCCAGCTTGGCCTGCCGCGCGGCGCTGGCCTCTTTTTCGCCCTCAACGCTTTGTACCAGCAACACAATAAAGCCGATACAAACGCTGCCGAGGATCATCGGAATCCCGATTTTGGAGACGATATCAATCCCCAGTGCAGTGGTGGGTGCCCAGACAATCACCAGGATCATCGTCAACGTTTCACATAACATGCCACCGAGAATACCGACGCGCCAGCGCTGTGCTTTGGGGATTTTCAGGTTAATCCAGCCTGATATGCAACCCGCGAGAATACTGGTGATAAAGCACGGAATTGCCGTCACGCCGCCGATGTCAATTAAATAACGGTGAATACCTGCAATCACACCGGTAATGATGCCCACCCACGGGCCAAACAGAATTCCGCCTGACATCACCGCGATAATACGTACGTTCACCAGCGAGCCTTCTACGGGCACGCCAGACCAGGTGCTGAACAGGGCGAACAGCGAGAAAATGGCGGTAACGGCGAGCAGCTCTTTTGGGGAGTGCGCCGACTTGTGCAACAGTTCGCGAAACAGGCGGATACGGATGAGAAAGAACAGGCAGATAAGCATTAACGCTGCCCGATCGAAGACCGCCAGCAGCATGTTGAATATTTCGTGCACGGGTGACTCTGAATAAGGATTAAACCTCTATGATAGGTAACCTGAAGGCTGATGACCAGCAGGCCGTTTTTGAGGAAAAACCACAATTTTAAAAGGGGATTGAAAGATAAATGGTGTATTAGCAATGCATCTCTTGATAATGCATATCTGTTTGGTAAATTTATTGAAATTATAATGTTAATAGATTGAGTGGTAATTTTCTTGTTAGCGTAGATAAATTTCCTGTTTTTAAAGCGGAGTTCCTCATTTAAGGCTATTAACAAAAATGTTCTAAAACGCTGGACAGACAGAAATTAATCAGGCTATTTTCAAAACAGCCACCATCGTGGCAGCGTCGCTCGGACGGTCCGGGCGCTCACGTTAATCTGAGGAAATTATGGCTGACACTCGCCCCGAACGTCGCTTTACGCGTATTGATCGTCTCCCGCCCTACGTTTTTAACATTACCGCTGAACTGAAAATGGCTGCGCGTCGGCGCGGCGAAGATATTATCGATTTCAGTATGGGTAACCCGGACGGTGCGACCCCGCCGCATATCGTCGAAAAATTATGTACGGTGGCCCAGCGACCGGACACGCATGGTTATTCCACCTCGCGTGGTATTCCGCGGTTACGTCGCGCCATTTCCCGCTGGTATCAGGATCGCTACGACGTTGAAATCGACCCGGAATCAGAAGCCATCGTCACTATTGGTTCGAAAGAGGGCCTGGCGCATCTGATGCTGGCGACGCTGGATCACGGTGACACTGTACTGGTGCCTAATCCAAGCTACCCGATTCATATTTACGGCGCGGTGATTGCCGGGGCGCAGGTACGCTCAGTGCCGCTGGTGGACGGTGTTGATTTCTTCAACGAACTGGAACGCGCTATTCGTGAAAGTTATCCGAAACCGAAGATGATGATCCTTGGCTTCCCGTCGAACCCAACCGCGCAATGCGTGGAACTGGAATTCTTTGAGAAGGTTGTGGCACTGGCGAAACGCTACGATGTGTTGGTGGTCCATGACCTGGCCTATGCCGATATCGTCTACGATGGCTGGAAAGCGCCGTCAATTATGCAGGTGCCGGGTGCACGAGACGTGGCGGTCGAGTTCTTTACGCTGTCGAAAAGCTACAACATGGCGGGCTGGCGTATCGGCTTTATGGTCGGCAACAAAACGCTGGTCAGTGCGTTGGCACGTATTAAAAGCTATCACGATTACGGTACTTTTACGCCGTTGCAGGTGGCGGCGATTGCGGCGCTGGAGGGTGATCAACAGTGCGTTCGCGACATTGCCGAACAGTACAAACGCCGCCGCGATGTACTGGTTAAAGGGCTGCATGAAGCGGGCTGGATGGTCGAAATGCCGAAAGCCTCGATGTATGTCTGGGCGAAAATCCCGGAACCGTATGCGGCAATGGGCTCGCTGGAATTTGCCAAGAAACTGCTTAATGAGGCGAAGGTCTGTGTCTCTCCAGGGATTGGCTTTGGCGACTACGGTGACACCCATGTTCGCTTTGCGCTGATTGAAAACCGCGATCGTATTCGCCAGGCGATTCGTGGAATTAAAGCGATGTTCCGTGCCGACGGTTTACTACCCGCCAGCAGCAAACATATTCACGAAAACGCGGAATAAACACCATCGCCAGAAATGCAAACAGGAGCCAGATGGCTCCTGTTTTTCATTGCACAGTTTGCTTTTAGATCATCAGGGCAAAAGTACCGGCCCAAACGATGACCATAAAAGAAATGCCCATAAAGAAATATTTCACTTTACATCTCTCCGCGTAATTACTGTTACGCCTGAATGACTTCATTACACCTGATACAGTGAGTTGACACCGGGCAAAACGACATTGAAAGTCCGTATTTTACCGTGGGCATCACCCCAGAATTCTGAGCTAAACTGCTCGAGACGGCGCTAATGTACGCCTAAAACTGAAACGAGACAAGAGGCATTTTCTTATTTACTTTTAGTAACTTACAGGTGTCTCATATCGGCGACAGTTTAATTTCTGACGGTAATAATTAGAGATTCAGCGAAGGAAAAAACCTTAAGAAAAAAGCCATAAAAACCATGAGGTTAATATGGCTGATTTGAGAAGGGAAAGAGTAGAAGCAATTTGTTAAATGTATAACGACGATTCTCCCACCGGGCGCGTTTTAAAGCGACGGTGGATCCAGAGGTATTGCTCAGGTGCGCGCATAATCTCTTTCTCGATAATCTTGTTCATATAGGCAGCGGCTTGATTTTCATCTGCCGGGTAGCCTTCCATTTCTGGGGTGATGAACAAACGATATCCGCTGTAATCCGCTTTTCTGACCATCGTTACGGTCAACATGGCTGCGCCAGAGAGACGGGAGAGGACATAGGTGCCATTGGTTGTGGCGACATTTTCTACCGCAAAGAACGGCGCGAAGGAGCTGCCTTTACGACCATAATCCTGATCGGGAGCAAACCATACCGCTTCACCTTTCTTCAGCGCACCGACAATACCGCGCAGATTATTTCTGCCGATCATCGCTTTGTTAGAGCGCATGCGACCACGGGTCTGCACCCATTCCATCAGCTGATTATTATGCGGACGATAGGTGGCCATCATTGGCTGACATAGTCCCATCACGCGGCCGCCCAGTTCCAGCGACATAAAATGGACGCCGACAACCATCACGCCACGATTTTGCAGTTGTGCGCGTTTGAGGTTATCCAGCCCTTCAACATCAAACCATTTACGTACGCGACTGTCGGGCCAGAACCATGCCATGCCGGTTTCTACCAGCGCCATGCCGAGTGAACGAAAGTTTTCGGCAATCATCTTCTCGCGCTCTTCAGCAGAATGCTGTGGGAAACAAAGTTCCAGGTTCTTACGGGCGATAGATTCACGACGTTTCAGGAATGGTCGCGCCATCGTGCCGATACGCGTGCCGAGAAAACAGAGAACAGGGTAAGGAAGCTGTACCCAAAGCCAGAGTACACCAAGCCCAAACCATGTGAGCCAGTAGCGAGGATGTAGAAACTCGCGGGAAAATTTGCATTGTGGAAACATAGTTACCTTCTGTAGATACGAATTGTTGTATCGCAGAAGATTCCATGTCGACAGCGGTACACTCAATTGGTTGGGCCATCATGTACGACAATGGTTCCTGTAAAGAGTGTAAAGACTAGTCAGGACATAACCACGAGGAGCATGAATGCGGTGCTTTTACTTTATCACCGGCTGACTGCTTTCAGCTACTGATTATTTATCGTGCAAAGTAAATATTTTTTTCGCACATTACAGTCTTGCATTTAACGTGCTGTTTTCATTAATACTTAGCAAAAATTGCCAGAGGTTAAGGATTGTCTTACTATTAAAGTGACTGAAGTTACAGGTTTTTTAGCGCGGCAGGAGGTTGAGCTATGATTTATTTATGGATGTTTCTCGCCCTGTGTATTGTCTGCGTAAGCGGATACATCGGTCAGGTACTGAACGTGGTCTCGGCGGTCTCTTCTTTCTTCGGCATGGTGATCCTCGCTGCACTCATTTACTACTTCACCATGTGGTTAACTGGCGGTAATGAACTAGTGACGGGGATATTTATGTTTCTTGCCCCGGCTTGTGGCTTGATGATTCGCTTTATGGTGGGGTATGGCAGGCGGTAGTAGTTCAGGATGGATCATTTGGGCAGGTGCTCACATCATCAACAGATATGATTGTTCACCTGCCATGTGACAGACGCTATCGCACAGGATGAATAAGATAATTCGCCTTTGTCGGAAAAGGGGGCGTGATGTCTTCTGTGAGATTTAATGGTGGCGCATCTTCTCTCATCTTAAACAAAATCGCCTGTGATGGTTGAAGTTTTGTAGAATGAGTTGTCGTCATCACTGACGTTTTTTCTGTCTCTTTATAGCTCGTCTCACTTCCACCACCAGAAATGGAAAATGCAAAAACATTGCATGCCATAATAGAGACCAATAAAAATAAGCTAAAAAGCATTAAGTTTACTTTCATAGAAAGTTATCCTGAGAATGGCTCACTGAGAACCTACGATGTTATGGCTGTATTTACATTTAATTAATCAGTATTTACATCGATATAATAAATGACATCTCTTTGTGGTATATAAGAATAGTTCTCTGCGACAGGAAGCATATTCCTACAATTGTAAGACTAAAATACTTCTTGCGATAATAACTACAACTGTAAGATAACCCTTTCAAAATGACCGTTGCTCTCTGATTTCTCATTTCATGCTCACCCAATATGATGGCGGCGTTTTCTAAAACTGTTAAAGAATGAGGTAAGTATGAAACGTTTAATTATGGCTACGATGGTCACAGCAGTTCTGGCATCTTCAACTGTATGGGCTGCTGATAATGCACCGGTAGCAGCACAACAGCAAACTCAGCAAGTTCAGCAAACCCAGAAAACGGTAGCAGCAGAGCGTATCTCTGAACAGGGTTTATATGCGATGCGTGACGTGCAGGTAGCGCGCCTGGCTCTGTTTCATGGCGATCCGGAAAAGGCAAAAGAACTGACCAATGAAGCTTCAGCTTTGCTGTCAGATGACAGTACTGAATGGGCAAAGTTCGCTAAGCCAGGTAAAAAGACCAATATCAATGATGACCAATATATTGTCATTAATGCATCTGTCGGAATTTCTGAGAGTTATGTAGCGACACCCGAAAAAGAAGCAGCGATAAAAATTGCGAATGAAAAAATGGCGAAAGGGGATAAAAAGGGCGCAATGGAAGAGCTTCGCCTGGCCGGTGTTGGTGTAATGGAAAACCAATATCTGATGCCGCTTAAACAGACTCGTAATGCACTTGCTGATGCGCAGAAACTGCTTGATAAAAAGCAATACTACGAGGCAAACCTGGCGCTTAAAGGTGCGGAAGATGGAATCATCGTCGATAGCGAAGCACTGTTTGTGAACTAATGCTGACAGGCAGCATATTGAAGTAAAAGATTTTACTCCCTCCTGGCGACAATTTTTTATGACCACAATACGACCGATTGTGGTCATAAAATTATTTGGCGCTCGCGGTTCTATAAACACGCATTTTCTATTCCTCAAAGTAAACATCAATAATCCCGTGTCATCACGAAATCATTGTTTATGTTATGTTTTATGGTACGATTTAAAAATCGTAATCATTTCCCTAACTGTAAATCACAATCGCTTCTTACAGTTGTAAGAATAACATCACAAATGTCGCGGCTCTCTCTGATTACCGCAAACCAATATTTATCATATTCTTCTTTTCGTCCTCACTACTTACCATGCAAAAAGGAATTGGAAGTGGCGATGAAATGATTTTCAGCACTTGATACAGGAATTTAAAAATATCGAGTGCAGCTACGACGATATTTTGCGGATTATTTATAGAGGGCGTTATGCCTTAAATAAACGCTAAATTAACATATATTTAATTAACTAATAGGTATTGCTATGTCAACTCCACTTCAAGGAATTAAAGTTCTCGATTTCACCGGTGTGCAATCTGGCCCATCTTGTACTCAGATGCTGGCGTGGTTTGGCGCTGACGTCATTAAAATTGAACGTCCCGGCGTTGGTGACGTAACGCGTCGCCAGCTGCGAGATATTCCTGATATCGATGCACTTTACTTCACCATGCTTAACAGCAACAAACGTTCTATTGAATTAAATACCAAAACAGCGGAAGGCAAAGAGGTAATGGAAAAGCTGATCCGCGAAGCTGATATCTTGGTCGAGAACTTTCATCCAGGGGCTATTGATCACATGGGCTTCACCTGGGAGCATATTCAGGAAATCAACCCACGTCTGATTTTTGGTTCGATCAAAGGGTTTGATGAGTGTTCGCCTTATGTGAATGTAAAAGCCTATGAAAACGTTGCTCAGGCAGCGGGTGGCGCGGCATCCACTACGGGTTTTTGGGACGGCCCGCCGCTGGTAAGCGCTGCAGCGTTGGGTGACAGCAACACCGGAATGCATTTGCTGATCGGTTTACTTGCTGCTTTGCTGCATCGCGAAAAAACGGGGCGTGGGCAACGAGTTACCATGTCAATGCAGGATGCCGTGTTGAACCTTTGCCGCGTGAAATTACGCGACCAGCAGCGTCTCGATAAGTTGGGGTATCTGGAAGAATACCCGCAGTATCCGAATGGCACATTTGGTGATGCAGTTCCCCGCGGTGGTAATGCGGGTGGTGGCGGTCAGCCTGGCTGGATCCTGAAATGTAAAGGCTGGGAAACCGATCCTAATGCCTATATTTATTTCACTATTCAGGAGCAAAACTGGGAAAACACCTGTAAAGCTATCGGCAAACCAGAATGGATTACCGATCCGGCATACAGTACAGCTCATGCCCGACAGCCACATATTTTCGATATTTTTGCTGAAATCGAAAAATACACTGTCACTATTGATAAACATGAAGCGGTGGCCTATTTGACTCAGTTTGATATTCCTTGTGCACCGGTATTAAGTATGAAAGAAATTTCACTTGATCCCTCTTTGCGCCAAAGTGGCAGTGTTGTCGAAGTGGAACAACCGTTGCGTGGAAAATATCTGACAGTTGGTTGTCCAATGAAATTCTCTGCCTTTACGCCGGATATTAAAGCTGCGCCGTTATTAGGTGAACATACCGCTGCTGTATTGCAGGAGCTGGGTTATAGCGACGATGAAATTGCTGCAATGAAGCAAAACCACGCCATCTGATATTAACGGGGGCTTCTGGCTCCCAATTTATAAAAATTTCGAGGTTATTAATCATGTCAGATCAACTTCAAATGACAGATGGTATGCATATCATCGTTGAAGCATTAAAACAGAATAATATTGACACTATTTATGGTGTTGTAGGTATTCCTGTGACGGATATGGCGCGCCATGCCCAGGCGGAAGGCATTCGTTATATTGGTTTTCGTCATGAGCAATCTGCAGGCTATGCGGCTGCGGCAAGCGGTTTTCTTACCCAAAAGCCAGGGATCTGCCTGACCGTTTCTGCGCCAGGATTCCTCAATGGTTTGACCGCATTGGCCAACGCAACAGTAAATGGTTTTCCGATGATCATGATCAGCGGCTCCAGCGATCGCGCGATCGTTGATCTCCAGCAAGGTGATTATGAAGAGCTGGACCAAATGAATGCGGCAAAACCCTATGCCAAAGCGGCATTCCGCGTTAACCAGCCGCAGGATCTTGGCATTGCGTTGGCACGCGCTATCCGGGTCTCCGTTTCGGGTCGCCCTGGTGGTGTTTATCTTGATTTGCCAGCAAATGTCCTGGCTGCGACGATGGAAAAAGACGAGGCATTAGCCACTATTGTTAAAGTTGAAAACCCATCGCCAGCGTTATTGCCATGCCCGAAGTCAGTCACTAGTGCAATTTCGCTGTTAGCAAAAGCAGAACGGCCATTAATTATCCTTGGTAAAGGCGCGGCGTATTCACAAGCTGATGAGCAGCTTCGTGAGTTTATTGAAAGTACCCAGATTCCATTCCTGCCAATGTCTATGGCGAAAGGGATCCTGGAAGATACGCATCCACTTTCTGCGGCGGCTGCGCGTTCGTTTGCGCTGGCAAATGCTGATGTTGTCATGCTTGTTGGGGCGCGACTGAATTGGTTACTGGCGCACGGTAAAAAAGGATGGGCGGCAGATACACAGTTTATTCAACTGGATATAGAACCGCAGGAAATTGACAGCAATCGACCCATTACTGTGCCAGTCGTTGGCGATATTGCATCCAGTATGCACGGTATGCTGGCAGAACTGAAACAAAATACATTTACGACTCCACTGGTGTGGCGCGATATTATAAATATCCACAAGCAGCAAAATGCGCAAAAAATGCATGAAAAGTTAAGTACAGATACCCAACCATTAAATTACTTTAATGCATTGAGTGCTGTGCGCGATGTATTGTGCGAGAACCAGGATATTTATTTAGTTAATGAAGGGGCAAATACCCTGGATAATGCACGAAATATTATTGATATGTATAAACCACGTCGTCGTCTGGATTGTGGCACCTGGGGTGTCATGGGCATCGGTATGGGCTATGCCATCGGTGCTAGCGTGACCTCTGGTTCTCCGGTTGTCGCCATTGAAGGTGATAGTGCTTTTGGTTTCAGTGGGATGGAGATTGAAACGATTTGTCGATATAACCTGCCGGTGACAATCGTTATTTTTAATAATGGCGGCATCTACAGAGGAGACGGTGTTGATCTCAGTGGCGCTGGTGCACCATCACCAACAGATCTATTGCACCATGCAAGGTATGACAAATTAATGGATGCATTTCGTGGCGTTGGATATAACGTCACCACGACAGATGAACTTCGTCATGCTTTAACCACCGGTATTCAGTCGCGCAAACCGACCATTATTAATGTGGTCATCGACCCAGCAGCAGGAACTGAAAGTGGCCATATTACCAAACTTAACCCAAAACAAGTCGCTGGTAATTAAATACTGACATCGTCTCCTCTTGCCAACTCATTATCGATGGTGAGGGGACCCTTATCGGAAATACTATTATGCTAACATTTTTTATTGGCGATTTATTGCCTATTATCGTAATCATGCTGTTGGGTTATTTTAGCGGCAGACGAGAAACTTTTTCAGAAGATCAAGCCCGGGCATTTAATAAACTGGTATTAAACTACGCTCTTCCTGCGGCCCTATTTGTTTCTATTACCCGGGCAAACAGGGAAATGATTTTTGCGGACACTCGCCTGACCCTTGTATCACTTGTGGTTATTGTCGGATGTTTCTTTTTCTCCTGGTTTGGTTGCTACAAATTTTTTAAACGTACCCATGCAGAAGCAGCAGTATGTGCATTAATTGCAGGTTCACCTACCATTGGATTCCTGGGGTTTGCAGTTCTCGACCCTATTTATGGTGATTCCGTATCAACAGGTTTAGTGGTAGCAATTATTTCTATTATTGTTAACGCAATTACTATTCCTATTGGTCTATATTTGCTGAATCCTTCCTCTGGAGCGGATGGTAAGAAGAATAGCAATCTGAGCGCGTTAATCTCTGCGGCAAAGGAGCCAGTCGTATGGGCACCTGTTCTGGCAACGATCCTGGTGTTGGTTGGGGTAAAAATTCCGGCAGCATGGGATCCAACCTTTAATCTGATTGCGAAGGCTAACTCAGGGGTAGCGGTATTCGCTGCGGGGTTGACTCTGGCTGCACATAAATTCGAGTTCAGTGCTGAAATTGCTTATAACACCTTCCTGAAGCTGATTCTGATGCCACTGGCACTGCTTCTCGTTGGTATGGCATGTCATTTGAACAGCGAACATCTGCAGATGATGGTACTGGCAGGCGCATTACCGCCGGCATTCTCCGGAATCATTATTGCCAGCCGGTTTAATGTCTACACCCGCACTGGTACAGCGTCATTGGCTGTTAGCGTGCTGGGTTTTGTCGTCACGGCTCCCTTGTGGATTTATGTCAGTCGACTGGTTTCATAATTAATCATGTTATTAATTTTCATAAATGCCGAAGAGTCTTTTCACCTTCGGCTTTTTTTCAAGGCATAAGCAAATGACAAATACTGAAAGCAAAGGCCCATTTGAAGGGTTATTAGTTATTGATATGACTCATGTCCTTAATGGGCCTTTCGGAACTCAACTTCTTTGTAATATGGGCGCAAGGGTAATTAAAGTTGAGCCGCCAGGTCATGGTGATGATACCCGCACATTTGGTCCCTATGTGGATGGACAGTCACTCTATTACAGTTTTATTAATCATGGCAAAGAGAGCGTGGTTCTTGATTTAAAGAATGATCACGATAAAAGCATATTTATAAATATGCTTAAACAAGCGGATGTATTAGCTGAGAATTTTCGCCCAGGTACAATGGAAAAACTGGGGTTTTCGTGGGAAACGCTACAAGAAATCAACCCACGTCTCATCTATGCTTCATCCTCAGGTTTCGGACATACCGGTCCGCTAAAAGATGCTCCGGCCTACGATACCATTATTCAGGCAATGAGTGGAATAATGATGGAAACGGGATATCCTGATGCTCCGCCAGTGCGTGTTGGCACCTCTCTTGCAGATCTCTGTGGCGGTGTCTATTTATTCAGTGGAATCGTGAGTGCGCTTTATGGCCGCGAAAAGAGCCAGCGAGGGGCGCATGTCGATATCGCGATGTTTGATGCCACTCTGAGTTTTCTGGAGCATGGACTGATGGCATATATCGCGACTGGGAAGTCACCACAACGTCTGGGAAATCGCCATCCCTACATGGCTCCTTTTGATGTTTTCGATACTCAGGATAAACCAATTACTATTTGTTGTGGTAATGACAAGCTTTTTTCTGCGTTATGCCAGGCACTGGATCTGACGGAACTTGTTGATGATCCCCGATTTAACAGCAATATTTTACGTGTACAAAATCAAGCTATTCTTAAACAATATATTGAGCGGACGTTAAAAACGCAGGCAGCTGAAGTTTGGTTAGCCAGAATACATGAAGTTGGTGTACCCGTAGCGCCGTTATTAAGTGTGGCTGAGGCCATTAATTTGCCACAAACTCAGGCGAGAAATATGTTGATTGAAGCCGGGGGAATAATGATGCCGGGTAATCCGATAAAAATCAGCGGCTGCGCGGACCCGCATGTTATGCCGGGAGCGGCAACGCTCGACCAGCATGGGGAACAAATTCGCCAGGAATTCTCATCGTAAATGTTAGATGTGCTGGTAAATAGCTCCCACATTTGAACATTGTGGGAGCCGCTATTTAGTCATTTTGTTGACAGAAAACCGCAATCTCCTGGTCTAACTCTGCAATGTGTTCTTTAATAGAGTTCAGCAACTTAAGAATTTCAGGCTTGCTGTCATCTGAAACGGGCGTTATTTCTAACTGGTGGCTAAGATTAATCAACTTTTGCAAATTCAGGATGTTAGCCGCACCGTGGATGCGATGAATACACTGATGGAAAGTTCTGTTATCGCCAGCTTCTAACGCATGAAACGCAGCGGGTAGATCTTTATGCGTTTCATGCTGGAAAGTCATGAGAATCTCCTGCATCAGTTGTAGATCGTTCGCCGTATTATTTTTCAGGGCCTCGATATCAAGGTGGCGATACTGAGGCGCAATATGCGCAACCTGGTGTAACTGACTTAAATGTGTTTTCAGTACATCCAGGGTTAACGGTTTGAACAAACATAAGTTCATGCCGCAATTTAACCCTTTTTCACGTTCGTTAGCCTGTGCGTTGGCTGTAAGCCCCCAGATGGGTAAGGAAGAATTTTGCTCACGGAGTTTGCGAGTCAACTCAAAACCATCCATATTCGGCATATTAACGTCAGTAATAAGCAGATCATAATGTTGCATACTGACTTTGTGTAGCGCTTGCACACCATCAGTTGCTTCATCAACACCATATCCTAATAGGTTTAGCTGGCGTTTGAGTAATAGCCTGTTGGTCGGATGATCATCCGCGATTAATATGCTCAACTTTTCAGGGAGTGTCATAGGTTGTTCTGCTTTTGCCTCGACAGTCGCCACTTGTTGGGTAAATTCTACCGGGATTGTGATCGTAAATGTCGTTCCTATGCCTGGATGACTTTCTAATGACAAATCGCCCTGCATGTTTTTAATTAATTCTTTGCAGATCATTAAGCCTAAACCAGAACCTGTTTGCTGACGACCTGCTGTTGTTTGGCTATAGCGTTTAAACAGTTGTTGTTGTTCTTCCTGCGATAATCCGCTTCCGGTGTCCATAATGGTCATTTTGATAACAGCGTGGTTGTCATCAATATGAACCAGGGAAGTCGTAATTTTTACTGCCCCCTCGGTGGTAAATTTAAGGGCATTACTCAGTAAATTAGACAGCACCTGCTTAAATGCTTGAGGGTCGATTTTAACCAGGTAGCGTTCAGGAAGCGTACTGCTGCAATTTAATGCGATGGATTTGCTTGCAGCAATCGCACCGAAAGAATGACAAGTGTTTTGGACTAAAGTAGGGATATCGACCCATTGTGGTTGAAGTTGATAGTTACCCGACTCAATTTTGTCGACATCAAGGATTTCACCAATTAAGCCGAGGAGCGACTGTCCGGTGGCGTAAGCAAGTGAAATCGCCTCCACACGTTGCTCCTTGCTAAGACCTGAACCCGACAGAAGTTCCAGGAAGCCCATAATGGAGCTTATTGGTGTTCTTATTTCGTGACTCATTGTTGCCAGGAACTGGCTTTTTGCGACAGTTGCATTGATCGCTTTATTTCTTTCTACTTCGAGTGCATGAATTAAATCACGCGTCTCGGTAATATCTTGCCAACCACAAATATATACTGCATTGTCACTTGCAGGTAAATTACATAATGTATGCCAATGATTAATGCATCTTTTTTCAGTACCATTATTAATTTCAAAAACTTGGCTATATATTGTTCTGTTTTCTTTCGTTTCTGCTGTGACTTCATGCACATTAGAAAAAACATCTTTAAAGGGGGAGTCACTGTTTTCTAATGGTAACATTGCATTTTTGTAGTAATCAGCAGTGAAATAATGTTCAAATGCACTATTGTGACTAATGACATTACCTTGCCAGTTTACAACATAAGTTGGATTCGGTAAGGAATCCGAGAGTGCTTTCCGGAATGATATTTGGTTTTCTAAATCACCCTGAATTACCTTACGACGACGAACTGAGCGTAACAGGTAGAATCCCCATAAAAGGCTACTGCCAACTAATAAAACGGATAAAGTCGTAACAATGTAAAATTGCTCACTATAGAGGTCCCATGTGTCAATGGTCACATTGGGCATTTTGATCCATTTTTCCGTCAGGCGCAGAACTTCGCTTGGGGGAATTGCATTCAATGCTTTATTAATAATATCCTTAAGTTCTGGTTCTCCGCGAGGAAAAGCGAACGAAAGCGATGCATTCTCAACGCCGGGAATAAGAAAATGATAAAGCTCATTAGGATAGTAATGGTCGATCATGTAACGCGAATTTAGCTGTGTCGCGACCAGGGCATCAAGTTCACCTTCCTTAACCTTGTGAAATGCAGCGCTAGCATTATCGACTTGTATCCACTCAACCTCCGGATACATCTCTTTTAATTGCGAATGAAGCTCATAATAATAGGGAATGGCAACTTTCATTCCTTTTTTTAATGTTTGTTCACTGTCAGGCGCTTTTTGCATGACAAAAACGTATGGCGTTGTTATGAAGGCTTCAGCAAATAAAACATTATTTTCTCGATCTTCACTATAAATAGCACCAGGTAATATATCCCATCCACCGGGATTAAGCTGTGTTCCGGCATGGATATTGTGTGAAACGGTGATCGGAGAAAAATTTAAACCTGTTTGCAAGGTAATAATATTAAGAATATCCCCCATAACGCCCCGAACCGAGCCATTTTCATCCGTCATAGAATAGGGAGGGGAGTAAGGATTTTCCAGCACCTTTAAATCGGGATGTTGCTTAATCCACTGTTTTTCATGTTCAGTGAGTTCTAATGGTTTGTTCAGAAAGGCCAGGTTTCCTGTATCAAGCCAATTTTGTGATACTTCATAGCGAACTTCATTTGTTAAAGCATCAACAAACCGATTGAGTACTTCATTAAGAATGACGGATTCTTTTCTGGTCAAGAAAAAATTATATTGACGCGGCGAGTTATAATATTTCACTACATTTAAGGAGTGAGTGAAATAGCGGGAAATCATACTGCTGGTAATGATGTTACTACCAATAAAGTAATCATTATGTCCGGTAGAAACGGATGCTAATGCCTGATATAAATTTGTAAAAGAGATAATTGTTGCTTTTGGAAATGATTGATGAATTACCTCGTCTGGGGGGTAATTTGCTACCCGAGCAATATTTACTGGTTTTGGTGAGGTAAGCGGTCGCATTGAGTCGTGAAGGGTGGTTACCAGCGCCGGAAAGGTAATTATCAATGGTTTGGTTGCAGCAATGTCATTATTAAGAGGCGGCGAAGTAACTAAATGTGATAACACTATATCGACTTCACCTTCTGCAAGCGCGTCCATTGCTTTTTGATGATCTGCGTATTCCCGGAGTGTTAATTTGATATTTAACGCTCTTTTTAAAAGATTTAAATAATCAGCATTAATACCACGAACCCGTTGCTGCGAATCGGTATGCAACAACGTAGCCGTTTGGGACTTGTGTACTGCAATCACAAGATTTTTTTTGCTCGCTAACCAACGTAATTCCTTGTTGCTCAGACGTAGTGGATCAAGCGTGACACGGTTGTTACTACTGATGCCACGATATTCGATGTAATCTTCGTCTGCGAAACTTATGGTCGACCAAAGACCACAACAGAGAAGAAAAAAATAGGGTAAAAACTTCATGTGATTAGCCGATTTTGTTACGTTGCGCGAATGTGTAAAGATCCATCAGTGATTTACATTCTAATTTTTCCATCAGGCGACTTTTATACGTGCTGACAGTTTTGTTGCTGATGAACATTTTTTCCGCAATGTCATTATTGTCCTTGCCATCAAGAATATACCTCATGACACTAATTTCTTGTTTCGATAAGGAGTCGAGTTTTTGCTGGTCGGACGTTAAACTTCCAACAAACCGGTTGAGAGAGAAAGGGAAATAGCAGTAGCCATTTTTTGCAGCTTCAATAGCCGCAATGATATTGTTCATGCCTTCTTTTTTACTCACGAATCCATTAGCGCCTGCATCAGCACAATGTTTCCCGTAAAAATGGTCATTTTTAGCGGAGACGATAATAATAATTCCGCTATATTGGCGCTTCCTCAGCGTTTCTAACACCTGGATACCGTTAACTCCGGGGATATCGACATCAATGATGACGATATCAGGTTTAAGTGTTTCCACCCGCTGAACGGCACTTCCCCCTTCAGTCAACTCCGCTAAGATTTCAATATCGTTTTTGATCAATAAATTACGAATTGCTGCGATAGCAAGAGGATGGTCATCAATAATTATTGCGTTCATAGATTATTCCCTTTGCAATGAAGCATCTCCCTTCTCCCTGTAGTAATACAGACATAAGGCATCATCTCATTTTCTCAATCAAAATAAGAAAATTTGAGCTTCCTTTAAGATAATTCAAAAAGTATACCATATAAATAGTCGGCATAAATGAAATGTCAACAATAAAATCAGGGATAATACCGCTAACTTATAGTTTCAAATGAGTACTATAAGGCTTCTTATTAATC
>NZ_JABWMS020000051.1:0-32959 GCF_013369155.2 Escherichia sp. 94.0001
TAGAATCAGCGGCAAGCCGGAAGGGTTCCGGTGAGGCGCAATGTTGCGGGGGCTTAATCCCTGGTGGCATTGGTTGCTGGAGAGAGAAAACCCCCGCACGTTGCAGGTATGCACCTGACAACATCACGGGGGCCAATCTTGAACCCAAACAACTCAAGAATAGCCGCGAAACGTTGTCATTACAACAGAGGCGGCTATATGACGCTCGCAGAACTGGGCATGGCCTTCTGGCATGATTTAGCGGCTCCGGTCATTGCTGGCATTCTTGCCAGTCTGATCGTGAACTCGCTGAATAAGCGGAAGTAACGTGTCATGCGGGCGTCAGGCTGCCGTAATGGCAATTTGCGCCCGGATCAGGCCGCAGGGGTGAAACTCTGCGGCCTTTTTCGTTCTTATTGCGGGTAAGGCACCCAGTCGCCGCCGTTCAGGCGAACGTACGGTTTATCTTGGTATTGAATAACCACTGCATTTGAGTTCTCGGAGACCGGTGCTGTTTGTGGCAACCCACTGGTGAGTTTTTTCCAGTCAACATTGTCTTCGGTGAAAATCTTACCATCAAGAACGCGAACCACCAGATCGGAGATAGCCAGGAAGCTGCTCGGTTGGTCGATGACAATCGGTGCCCCCTGATGTGGTGCCTTCATGCCGAAGAATTTCACCCCAACGGGGACGTCTGTGATAGACGGGCTAGGGATATCACGTAGGCCAGATACCTGCATTCTGTCGCCCTTCAGCGCGCCACCGTGTTCCGGCACCACTACCACCATCACTTTACGACCCGATTTCTCCAGTTCAGTAAAGAAGGCGTCCAGCTCATCAAAGAATTTCTGCGCTCGCGCTTTGTAATCCGCTGTTTTGCTGACGCCCGGATAATGGTTGCCGTCATGCAGTGGAAGCGTGTTGTAGAACGTGGCACTACGGCTGTTTTTATCTTTTTCGGTAACGTCCAGCCAGCGGTTAAGCACGGCGGTATCGTCATAAACCGGCGAACCATCAAAGCCCAGCAAAATAACCGGCAGATTTGTTTGATCCATCAATTCGGTCTGCATGCCGCCATTTTCGCGAACTTCTTTCAAAAAACCGCCGAACTGGCCGTTATGTCCCATCATCAGGTGCTGGGTAAAGCCCAGTTTCGACAGGTTATCAAACAGATAGCAGTCGTTATTTGCCGGTTGATACAGATTAGTGTGCGAAGTCTGCCCGCAGCTGGCGCGCAGTAAACGGATCGCCGCCGGGCCACTGTAGGAGGTGGCGGAGTTAAAGTTCTTGAACTCAATATCGAAATGCGACCACAGCGGATGCGACATCAACCCGGCGGCTTCAATATCCGACCAGGAAAGCGAACAGATATTAATCACCAGTAGTTCAAATGGCTGAGCATCAGCGGGCAGCGAAGACGGGAAGGTCGATTTACGTTTCGCCTCCGCGTTATAGAAATTATTCAGCCAGGCGTTGAGATTCGCCGTTGTGGGCGGTGCAGTTTGCGCGGGCATATCACCCACCACCGGTGCGCCACCCGTCGCCGCAACGGTTGCCGCTGCGTTACCACCCGTCGTTGTTACAGTGGTCGTCGGTTGACCGGCAGGCCACAAGGAGAAACTTGGTCCCGCCAGGGTAAGTACGTTCAGCCATAGCAGAATGGCAACCACAAAAACGGTAATGCGAATCCATTGTGACAGGAATAACCAGGCCACTAATAAAACAAAAATGGCCCCAATCATCTGCCAGTTAATAAAGCGTGTGACAAGGTCGATTAAATAATCGGTACTGAACCCCGCCACCTGCGAACCCTGGCTCATTATGCTTTCCGGGCCAGGCAACCAGGTGTCATGCCAGAACAAAGCAAAGCCGATCGGCAGGGCAATCCAGTGGCGTAAGCGATGCAGGCTGTAGCGCGGAATGGGCATCAGCAGAAACGCGGCAAACACCAGATTGAGGAGCGGATGGAAGTTAAGATATCCCGCCCACAACAGGCCGAACTTAACCAGAAAATAGAAGTTCCAGCCGGAAAGGCCGCGCCAGTATTGCCAGAGGGAAGAAGGCATGGCGGTATTTTGCGTAAATTGAGTCATTTTTTGGTTGCCCTGGCTTTTTCCGTGCGGCGTAACGTCCCGGCCGGTTTAACATAACGAGGTTTAGCAAAGAACAAACGTAAGGTGTCGCGAATGCGTCGCAAAGAGTGCCGCGCCAGATAGCCCAGCGGGAAAAATATCAGTGCGCAAACGACAATAATTTCAATGATATCGCTGATGGTCATCATGATGAGCGCTCTACAGCATCATCTAACAGTCGCATTGGTTCTGGTATTCTTCGCCAGTGGCGACCATCGTGCTCGGCATTGATGACCGGTTTAGAACTTTGCGTTAAAGGCAGCGGCATGCCCCATTGTTCTGGGGCAAGCAGGCGCATCTGCACCAGCTCGGCACTGATTTGATCATCTTCAAACCAGACCATACGGTTTGAGAAAATGTCGCCAGTCGGCAATGGGAAAATATGATTCAACGCGGTATCCAGATCGTTAATCCGACAGAATGAGAGAAACAGCACCAGCCGATTACCGCCAATGGTCATGATATCGCCGGTACGGTTAGGGCGACACAGCGTCAGGGCTTGCTCAACCCGGATACCCGGTACCGGACGTAGGGCAACCAGAACGCCTTTACCATGTGCAGGCAAGAGAGGGTTATTCATCATGTTGTTAACGGCATTACAGAACACATCCCACTTCTGGAAACCACGTAGTTTGAGCGGCTGGGTCATTGACAGCAAGGTAGTGATATCTTCCGGCACATAGCGACTAAACTTCTGCCCTTGCACGCTTTCGATCATCGTCAGACAGCGGGAGAGTGGCGCATTCCACGGGATAACCATATTTGCACCGCAGGCCAATAACAAACGTTCATCGGTGGCGCGCAGGCTTGCGGTATTTTCCCGTACGAGGATTTTCATCGCACTACCGCGCTGGCGACGCAGAGTATGAATGCTGCGGGCCAGTGGCTCGATTTGCGCATTTTGCTGTAAAGAAAAGACCACCGTCGCCGCCTGAGCGGTACGGGCTTCATTGAACAGAACTTCGTTATTGTTGAACAGTTGCCAGTGTTCCGATAGCGGCGGCGCACCTTCCAGTACAGCAACATTACTCAGAATGCGTTTTTCGTCGCTGCGTGGTTGGATCTCCGCCTCTTCGCTTTGAACTAATGTCCAGATACCATTTTGTTGCTGAACGCTAAGCTGCTGACGGGCGCTGACCCCTTTTTCGTTGCACCAGAAGGCAATATCCAGCAAATGTTGGTCGCCCTGAAAACGCAAACTGGCAAGACCAAAAAGTGAACGGTATTCCTCAAGCAACAATGAAAATTGTTTATCGTTATTATTTCCGGGATTAATTACCAAAAGCGAACAATGGTTTAACCTGCTCCATTTATTCATTTTATCCAACCATGAGCGAAGCCGCTCGGCAGGAATGTTTTGCCATGCGTTATTTGCGCAAACAAGAATAAAAAGGTAATTATTGGGATCAATAGAACACTGCAAATCACGGGCCAAATAGTATAGACCTTTTTCATGATTTAGCATTGAAAATAATTTTATTTTTTCCGGCCCTTGAGAATCATCTAATTGAAAGATTTTCGCCGGATCGCTGTCCATGCTAATGACCGCGACGTGTGCGGTTTCAGCCTGGGATGCAATTGTTTGATTCGCCAGACTGATAGCATCTTCATGGCGATCGACGTTAAACCACCAGACGCCGCCTGCTGGCATATGTCGCAGCTCATCCCATAATGATGAGATACCGATAGAGAATACAGGGTCCACAATGTCCCTCATGTCATCATTTTGTCTGATTATCAGTTTACTAGCGAAAGCTAAGAAATAAACCTACCATTGAAATTAAAACTTATCAGATTTAGCATGTGAATCAATTTAGCAGGTCACAAGACGTGTGATTTTAGCCTTTTCGTTTTTAACTTTTTCTGTTGCGTAACGGAAAGTCAAAAAGTGAGCAAGTTCCCGTCTCGCCGTAAACAATGAAGCGGTGAAATGCTCACGTTTAGAATTGTCTCATGAACGGTACGGTTATTTCATAGGGATCAAGCAAATGAATAACAATGAACCAGATACTCTGCCTGATCCCGCGATAGGCTATATCTTCCAGAATGATATTTTGGCGTTAAAGCAGGCGTTTTCACTGCCTGATATTGATTATGCCGATATTTCCCAACGCGAACAGTTGGCCGCGGCATTAAAACGCTGGCCGTTGCTGGCAGAGTTTGCGCAACAAAAGTAGGGGATTGGTGAATGGCCGTACTGGGATTGCAGGGGGTGCGGGGAGGCGTGGGAACAACAACCATCACTGCCGCATTAGCCTGGTCATTACAAATGTTGGGAGAAGATGTCCTGGTGGTCGATGCCTGCCCGGACAACTTGTTGCGCCTGTCATTTAACGTTGATTTTACCCACCGTCAGGGCTGGGCCAGAGCCATGCTGGACGGTCAGGACTGGCGTGACGCCGGGTTGCGCTATACCTCGCAACTCGATTTGCTGCCTTTTGGTCAGTTATCCATTGAAGAACAAGAAAATCCACAGCACTGGCAAACCCGGCTGAGCGATATTTGCTCCGGCTTACAGCAACTAAAAGCCAGCGGGCGTTACCAGTGGATTTTAATCGACTTACCGCGTGATGCCTCGCAGATAACCCACCAGCTGCTGAGTTTGTGCGATCACTCGCTGGCAATCGTCAATGTGGATGCCAACTGCCATATCCGGCTGCATCAGCAGGCGCTGCCGGATGGCGCGCATATTTTGATTAATGACTTCCGTATCGGCAGTCAGGTTCAGGACGATATTTACCAGCTTTGGTTGCAAAGCCAGCGCCGATTACTGCCAATGCTCATTCATCGTGATGAAGCGATGGCTCAATGCCTGGCGGCTAAGCAACCAGTCGGTGAATACCGCAGTGATGCGCTGGCGGCTGAAGAGATACTGACGCTGGCTAACTGGTGCCTGTTGAACTATTCCGGGCTGAAAACGCCAGTCGGGAGTGCATCATGAGTATCCTGACCCGGTGGTTGCTTATCCCGCCGGTCAACGCGCGGCTTATCGGGCGTTATCGCGATTATCGTCGTCACGGCGCGTCGGCTTTCAGCGCGACGCTCGGCTGTTTTTGGTTGATCCTGGCCTGGATTTTTATTCCGCTGGAGCACCCGCGCTGGCAGCGTATTCGCGCAGAACATAAAAACCTGTATCCGCATATCAACGCCTCGCGTCCGCGTCCGCTGGACCCGGTCCGTTATCTCATTCAAACATGCTGGTTACTGATCGGTACATCGCGCAAAGAAACGCCGAAAACGCGTAGGCGGACATTTTCAGGTCTGCAGAATATTCGTGGACGTTACCATCAATGGATGAACGAGCTGCCTGAGCGCGTTAGCCATAAAACACAGCATCTCGATGAGAAAAAAGAACTCGGCCATTTGAGCGCCGGGGCGCGGCGGTTGATCCTCGGTATCATCGTCACCTTCTCGCTGATTCTGGCGTTAATCTGCGTTACCCAGCCGTTTAACCCGCTGGCGCAGTTTATTTTCCTGATGCTGCTGTGGGGTGTAGCGCTGATCGTACGGCGGATGCCGGGGCGCTTCTCGGCGCTAATGTTGATTGTGCTGTCGCTGACCGTTTCTTGCCGTTATATCTGGTGGCGCTACACCTCTACGCTGAACTGGGACGATCCGGTCAGCCTGGTGTGCGGGCTTATTCTGCTGTTCGCCGAAACGTACGCGTGGATTGTGCTGGTGCTCGGCTACTTCCAGGTGGTATGGCCGCTGAATCGTCAGCCGGTGCCATTGCCGAAAGATATGTCGCTGTGGCCGTCGGTGGATATCTTTGTCCCGACTTACAACGAAGATCTCAACGTGGTGAAAAATACGATTTACGCCTCGCTGGGTATCGACTGGCCGAAAGACAAGCTGAACATCTGGATCCTCGATGACGGCGGCAGGGAAGAGTTTCGCCAGTTTGCACAAAACGTGGGGGTGAAATATATCGCCCGTACCACTCATGAACATGCGAAAGCAGGCAACATCAACAATGCGCTGAAATATGCCAAAGGCGAGTTCGTGTCGATTTTCGACTGCGACCACGTGCCGACGCGCTCATTCCTGCAAATGACCATGGGCTGGTTCCTGAAAGAAAAACAGTTGGCGATGATGCAGACGCCGCACCACTTCTTCTCACCGGATCCGTTTGAACGCAACCTCGGGCGTTTTCGTAAAACGCCAAACGAAGGCACGTTGTTTTATGGTCTGGTGCAGGACGGCAATGATATGTGGGATGCCACTTTCTTCTGCGGTTCCTGTGCGGTGATTCGTCGTAAGCCGCTGGATGAGATTGGCGGTATTGCCGTCGAAACGGTAACCGAAGATGCGCATACTTCTCTGCGTCTGCACCGTCGTGGCTACACTTCAGCGTATATGCGTATTCCACAGGCGGCGGGGCTGGCGACCGAAAGTCTGTCGGCGCATATCGGCCAACGTATTCGCTGGGCGCGCGGGATGGTGCAAATCTTCCGTCTTGATAACCCGCTCACCGGTAAAGGGCTGAAGTTTGCTCAGCGGCTGTGCTACGTCAACGCCATGTTCCATTTCTTGTCGGGCATTCCAAGACTGATCTTCCTGACTGCGCCGCTGGCGTTCCTGCTGCTGCATGCCTACATCATCTATGCGCCAGCGTTGATGATCGCCCTGTTCGTGCTGCCGCATATGATTCATGCCAGCCTGACCAACTCGAAGATCCAGGGCAAATATCGCCACTCTTTCTGGAGTGAAATCTACGAAACGGTGCTGGCGTGGTATATCGCACCACCGACGCTGGTGGCGCTGATTAACCCGCACAAAGGCAAATTTAACGTCACCGCCAAAGGTGGACTGGTGGAAGAAGAGTACGTCGACTGGGTGATCTCACGGCCCTACATTTTCCTGGTATTGCTCAACCTGGTCGGTATTGCGGTCGGTATCTGGCGTTACTTCTACGGCCCGCCAACCGAGATGCTCACTGTCATCGTCAGTATGGTGTGGGTGTTCTACAACCTGATTATTCTCGGTGGTGCGGTAGCGGTATCGGTAGAAAGCAAACAGGTTCGCCGATCGCACCGCGTGGAGATGACAATGCCAGCGGCAATTGCCCGTGAAGATGGTCACCTCTTCTCGTGTACCGTTCAGGATTTCTCCGACGGTGGTTTGGGGATCAAGATCAACGGTCAGGCGCAGATTCTGGAAGGGCAGAAAGTGAATCTGTTGCTTAAACGTGGTCAGCAGGAATACGTCTTCCCGACCCAGGTGGCGCGCGTGATGGGTAATGAAGTTGGGCTGAAATTAATGCCGCTCACCACCCAGCAACATATCGATTTTGTGCAGTGTACGTTTGCCCGTGCGGATACATGGGCGCTCTGGCAGGACAGCTATCCGGAAGATAAGCCGCTGGAAAGTCTGCTGGATATTCTGAAGCTCGGCTTCCGTGGCTACCGCCATCTGGCGGAGTTTGCGCCTTCTTCGGTGAAGGGCATATTCCGTGTGCTGACTTCTCTGGTTTCCTGGGTTGTATCGTTTATTCCGCGCCGCCCGGCGCGGAGCGAAACGGCACAACCATCGGATCAGGCTTTGGCTCAACAATGATGATAACGCGATGAAAAGAAAACTATTCTGGATTTGTGCAGTGGCTATGGGGATGAGTGCGTTCCCCTCTTTCATGACGCAGGCGACGCCAGCAACGCAACCACTGATCAATGCTGAGCCAGCTGTAGCCGCCCAGACGGAACAAAATCCGCAGGTGGGGCAAGTGATGCCGGGCGTGCAGGGCGCTGATGCCCCCATCGTGGCGCAGAACGGTCCTTCGCGTGATGTGAAGCTGACCTTTGCGCAAATTGCGCCACCGCCGGGCAGCATGGTGCTACGTGGCATTAACCCGAACGGCAGCATTGAGTTTGGTATGCGCAGCGATGAAGTGGTGACGAAGGCGATGCTCAACCTCGAATACACGCCATCGCCATCGTTACTGCCTGTCCAGTCGCAGTTAAAGGTTTATCTCAATGATGAACTGATGGGCGTGCTGCCAGTGACCAAAGAACAGTTGGGTAAAAAAACGCTGGCACAAATGCCAATTAACCCACTGTTTATTACCGACTTCAACCGTGTGCGGCTGGAGTTTGTCGGTCATTATCAGGACGTGTGCGAAAACCCGGCCAGCACCACGCTTTGGCTGGATGTTGGGCGGAGCAGTGGACTGGATCTGACCTATCAGACCCTGAATGTGAAGAATGATCTGTCACACTTCCCGGTACCATTCTTTGACCCACGTGATAACCGCACCAACACCTTGCCGATGGTCTTTGCGGGTGCGCCGGATGTTGGGCTGCAACAAGCATCTGCCATTGTCGCCTCGTGGTTTGGTTCGCGTTCTGGCTGGCGTGGGCAGAACTTCCCGGTGCTCTATAACCAACTGCCGGATCGCAATGCCATCGTTTTTGCCACTAATGACAAACGCCCGGACTTCCTGCGCGATCATCCGGCGGTAAAAGCCCCGGTGATTGAGATGATCAACCATCCACAGAATCCTTACGTCAAACTGCTGGTGGTCTTTGGTCGTGACGACAAAGACCTGTTGCAGGCAGCGAAAGGTATCGCTCAGGGTAACATTCTGTTCCGTGGTGAAAGCGTGGTAGTGAATGAAGTGAAACCGCTGCTACCGCGTAAGCCGTACGATGCGCCGAACTGGGTGCGTACCGATCGTCCGGTCACCTTTGGTGAACTGAAAACCTATGAAGAACAGTTACAATCCAGCGGTCTTGAGCCAGCAGCGATTAACGTTTCGCTAAACCTGCCGCCGGATCTCTACCTGATGCGCAGTACCGGCATTGATATGGATATCAACTATCGCTACACCATGCCGCCGGTGAAAGACAGTTCGCGGATGGATATCAGCCTGAATAACCAGTTCCTGCAATCCTTCAACCTGAGCAGTAAACAGGAGGCGAACCGCCTGCTGCTGCGTATTCCGGTATTACAAGGTTTGCTGGATGGCAAAACGGATGTCTCTATTCCGGCGCTGAAACTGGGCGCGACCAACCAGTTGCGGTTTGACTTTGAGTATATGAACCCGATGCCGGGCGGTTCGGTGGATAACTGTATTACCTTCCAGCCGGTGCAGAATCATGTGGTGATTGGTGACGACTCCACCATCGACTTCTCGAAGTATTACCACTTCATCCCGATGCCGGATCTACGCGCCTTTGCTAACGCGGGCTTCCCGTTCAGCCGGATGGCGGATCTGTCACAAACCATCACCGTGATGCCGAAAGCGCCTAACGAAGCACAGATGGAAACCTTGCTGAATACCGTTGGCTTTATCGGTGCGCAGACGGGCTTCCCGGCGATTAACCTGACGGTGACCGATGATGGCAGCACCATTCAGGGCAAAGATGCCGACATCATGATCATCGGTGGTATCCCGGACAAACTGAAAGACGACAAGCAGATCGACCTGTTGGTGCAGGCGACCGAAAGCTGGGTGAAAACGCCGATGCGCCAGACCCCGTTCCCCGGCATTGTGCCGGACGAGAGCGATCGCGCGGCAGAAACTCAATCAACGCTGACCTCTTCCGGTGCGATGGCAGCGGTGATTGGCTTCCAGTCGCCGTATAACGACCAGCGTAGCGTGATTGCGCTGCTGGCAGATAGCCCACGCGGTTATGAAATGCTTAACGATGCGGTGAACGATAGCGGCAAACGCGCCACCATGTTCGGCTCGGTCGCGGTGATCCGCGAGTCCGGTATCAATAGCCTGCGTGTTGGCGACGTCTATTACGTTGGCCATCTGCCGTGGTTCGAACGCTTATGGTATGCGCTGGCAAACCATCCGATTCTGCTGGCGGTGCTGGCGGCAATCAGCGTCGTGCTGCTGGCCTGGGTACTGTGGCGTTTGCTGCGTATTATCAGCCGTCGTCGTCTTAACCCGGATAACGAGTAATTGAAGATGAATGTGTTGCGTAGTGGACTCGTGACGATGCTGCTGCTGGCTGCCTTTAGTGTTCAGGCTGCCTGCAACTGGCCTGCCTGGGAGCAGTTCAAAAAGGATTACATCAGTCAGGAAGGGCGCGTCATCGACCCCAGCGACGCGCGCAAAATCACCACCTCCGAAGGGCAAAGTTACGGCATGTTCTTTGCCCTGGCGGCTAACGACCGTGCAGCTTTCGATAATATTCTCGACTGGACACAGAACAATCTCGCTCAGGGTTCTTTAAAAGAACATTTGCCCGCCTGGCTGTGGGGCAAGAAAGAGAACAGTAAGTGGGAAGTGCTGGACAGCAATTCGGCCTCTGATGGTGATGTCTGGATGGCCTGGTCGTTGCTGGAGGCGGGGCGTTTGTGGAAAGAGCAGCGTTATACCGACATCGGCAGCGCGTTGTTAAAACGTATTGCGCGGGAGGAAGTGGTGACGGTGCCTGGGCTGGGTTCCATGTTGTTGCCGGGCAAAGTGGGATTTGCTGAGGATAACAGCTGGCGTTTTAACCCCAGCTACCTGCCGCCGACGCTGGCGCAGTATTTCACCCGCTTTGGCGCGCCGTGGACTACGCTGCGCGAAACCAATCAACGTTTATTGCTGGAAACCGCCCCGAAAGGCTTTTCACCAGACTGGGTGCGCTATGAGAAAGACAAAGGCTGGCAGCTAAAAGCCGAAAAAACATTGATCAGCAGCTACGACGCTATCCGTGTTTACATGTGGGTAGGCATGATGCCTGACAGCGATCCGCAAAAAGCGCGGATGCTCAACCGGTTTAAACCGATGGCGACATTCACCGAGAAAAACGGCTATCCGCCGGAAAAAGTCGATGTGGCTACGGGGAAAGCGCAGGGTAAAGGACCGGTCGGTTTTTCTGCCGCCATGCTGCCCTTTTTACAAAACCGCGATGCACAGGCCGTTCAGCGCCAGCGCGTGGCCGATAACTTTCCCGGCAGCGATGCCTATTACAACTATGTGCTGACCCTGTTTGGACAAGGCTGGGATCAACACCGTTTCCGCTTCTCGACAAAAGGTGAGTTATTACCTGACTGGGGCCAGGAATGCGCAAATTCACACTAAACATATTCACGCTTTCCCTCGGTCTGGCCGTCATGCCGATGGTCGAGGCAGCACCAACCGCTCAGCAACAGTTGCTGGAGCAAGTTCGGTTAGGCGAAGCGACCCATCGTGAAGACCTGGTGCAACAGTCGTTGTATCGGCTGGAACTTATTGATCCGAATAACCCGGACGTCGTTGCCGCCCGTTTCCGTTCTCTGTTACGTCAGGGCGATATTGATGGCGCGCAAAAACAGCTCGATCGGCTGTCGCAGTTAGCGCCGAGTTCAAATGCGTATAAATCGTCGCGGACCACAATGTTACTTTCTACGCCGGATGGTCGTCAGGCACTGCAACAGGCAAGATTGCAGGCGACTACCGGTCATGCAGAAGAAGCTGTGGCGAGTTACAACAAGCTGTTCAACGGTGCGCCGCCGGAAGGTGACATTGCCGTCGAGTACTGGAGTACGGTGGCGAAAATTCCGGCTCGCCGTGGCGAAGCGATTAATCAGCTAAAACGCATTAATGCGGATACGCCGGGCAATACGGGCCTGCAAAACAATCTGGCGCTATTGCTGTTTAGTAGCGATCGGCGTGATGAAGGTTTTGCTGTACTGGAGCAGATGGCGAAATCGAACGCCGGGCGCGAGGGAGCCTCTAAAATCTGGTACGGGCAGATTAAAGACATGCCTGTCAGCGATGCCAGCGTGCAGGCGCTGAAAAAATATCTCTCTATCTTTAGCGATGGCGACAGCGTAGCTGCTGCGCAATCGCAACTGGCAGAACAGCAAAAACAGCTGGCCGACCCTGCTTTCCGCGCTCGTGCGCAAGGTTTAGCGGCAGTGGACTCTGGCATGGCGGGTAAAGCCATTCCCGAACTACAACAGGCAGTGCGGGCGAACCCGAAAGACAGTGAGGCACTGGGGGCGCTGGGCCAGGCGTATTCTCAGAAAGGCGATCGCGCCAATGCGGTGGCGAATCTGGAAAAAGCCCTCGCACTGGACCCGCACAGCAGCAACAACGACAAATGGAACAGTCTGCTGAAAGTAAACCGCTACTGGCTGGCGATCCAGCAGGGTGATGCCGCGCTGAAAGCCAATAATCCTGACCGGGCAGAACGCCTGTTCCAGCAGGCGCGCAGTGTCGATAACACCGACAGCTATGCGGTGTTGGGGCTGGGCGATGTGGCGATGGCGCGAAAAGATTATTCCGCCGCCGAACGCTATTACCAGCAGACGCTGCGCATGGACAGCGGCAATACCAACGCCGTGCGCGGGCTGGCGAATATTTACCGCCAGCAATCGCCAGAAAAAGCAGAAGCGTTTATCGCCTCGCTCTCTGCCAGCCAGCGGCGCAGCATTGATGATATCGAACGTAGCCTGCAAAACGATCGTCTGGCACAGCAGGCAGAGGCACTGGAAAACCAGGGCAAATGGGCGCAGGCAGCAGCACTTCAGCGGCAACGACTGGCACTGGACCCCGGCAGTGTATGGATTACTTACCGACTTTCGCAGGATCTCTGGCAGGCCGGACAACGCAGCCAGGCCGATACGTTAATGCGCAATCTCGCGCAGCAGAACAGCAATATTCAGGAGCTGGTTAATCGGCTGCAAAGCGACCAGGTGCTGGAAACCGCTAATCGCCTGCGAGAAAACGGTAAAGAGGCAGAAGCAGAAGCGATGCTGCGCCAGCAACCGCCTTCCTCGCGTATTGATCTGACGCTGGCTGACTGGGCGCAACAACGACGTGATTACGCTGCTGCCCGTGCTGCATATCAGAATGTCCTGACGCGGGAGCCAACTAACGCTGATGCCATTCTTGGCCTGACGGAAGTGGATATCGCTGCCGGTGACAAAGCGGCGGCACGTAGCCAACTGGCGAAACTGCCTGCCACCGATAACGCCTCCCTGAACACACAGCGGCGCGTGGCGCTGGCGCAGGCGCAGCTTGGCGATACCGCAGCGGCGCAGCAGACATTTAACAAGCTGATCCCGCAGGCAAAATCTCAGCTACCGTCGATGGAAAGCGCGATGGTACTGCGCGACGGTGCGAAGTTTGAAGCGCAGGCGGGAGACCCAACGCAGGCGCAGGAAACCTACAAAGACGCGATGGTTGCATCCGGTGTGACCACGATGCGTCCGCAGGATAACGACACCTTTACCCGGCTGACCCGTAACGACGAGAAAGATGACTGGCTGAAACGCGGCGTGCGCAGCGACGCGGCAGATCTCTACCGTCAGCAGGATCTTAACGTCACTCTCGAGCACGATTACTGGGGTTCGAGCGGAACCGGTGGTTACTCCGATCTGAAAGCGCACACTACCATGTTGCAGGTGGATGCGCCCTATTCTGACGGGCGGATGTTCTTTCGCAGTGATTTCGTCAATATGAACGTCGGCAGTTTCTCCACTAATGCCGATGGCAAATGGGATGACAACTGGGGCACCTGTACATTACAGGACTGTAGCGGCAACCGCAGCCAGTCGGATTCCGGTGCCAGCGTGGCGGTCGGCTGGCGAAATGACGTCTGGAGCTGGGATATCGGCACCACGCCGATGGGCTTCAACGTGGTGGATGTGGTCGGCGGCATCAGTTACAGTGATGATATCGGGCCGCTGGGTTACACCGTTAACGCCCATCGTCGGCCCATTTCCAGTTCTTTGCTGGCCTTTGGCGGGCAAAAAGACTCCCCGAGCAATACCGGGAAAAAATGGGGTGGCGTGCGTGCCGACGGCGTGGGGCTAAGCCTGAGCTACGATAAAGGTGAAGCAAACGGCGTCTGGGCATCGCTTAGCGGTGACCAGTTAACCGGTAAAAATGTCGAAGATAACTGGCGCGTGCGCTGGATGACGGGCTATTACTATAAGGTCATCAACCAGAATAATCGCCGTGTGACCATTGGCCTGAACAACATGATCTGGCATTACGACAAAGACCTGAGTGGGTACTCACTCGGTCAGGGCGGTTACTACAGCCCGCAGGAATACCTGTCGTTTGCTATTCCGGTGATGTGGCGTGAACGGACAGAAAACTGGTCGTGGGAGCTGGGGGCGTCTGGTTCGTGGTCGCATTCGCGCACCAAAACCATGCCGCGGTATCCGCTGATGAATCTGATCCCGACTGACTGGCAGGAAGAAGCTGCGCGGCAATCCAACGATGGCGGCAGCAGTTAGGGCTTTGGCTATACGGCGCGGGCATTACTTGAGCGTCGCGTCACATCCAACTGGTTTGTCGGTACGGCAATTGATATCCAGCAAGCGAAGGATTACGCGCCCAGCCATTTCCTGCTCTACGTACGTTATTCCGCCGCCGGATGGCAGGGTGACATGGATTTACCGCCGCAGCCGCTGATACCTTACGCCGACTGGTAAGTTTTCAGATAGCGCCTCTCTTAATGCCGCTGCGATCGGGTATACTCGGGCGGCAATCTGGGATTTCCGGGGGGAGACAATTTGCGCGTAAGTCGCTCGTTAACAATCAAGCAGATGGCAATGGTGGCAGCCGTTGTCCTGGTGTTCGTTTTTATTTTTTGCACCGTTTTGCTGTTCCATCTGGTCCAGCAGAATCGCTATAACACGGCTACGCAACTGGAAAGCATTGCTCGCTCTGTCCGCGAACCCTTATCTTCTGCCATTTTGAAAGGCGATATTCCCGAAGCGGAAGCTATTCTTGCCAGCATTAAACCGGCAGGCGTGGTCAGCCGTGCCGATGTGGTGCTGCCTAACCAGTTCCAGGCGCTGCGTAAAAGTTTTATTCCAGAGCGTCCGGTGCCGGTAATGGTTACTCGCATGTTTGAGCTACCGGTGCAAATCTCGCTGGGCGTTTACTCGCTGGAACGTCCGGCAAACCCGCAGCCAATTGCCTATCTGGTGCTACAGGCGGATTCCTTCCGCATGTATAAGTTCGTGATGAGCACCCTCTCAACGTTAGTGACCATTTACTTACTTTTGTCGTTAATATTGACGGTGGCGATTAGCTGGTGCATTAACCGCCTGATTTTGCATCCGTTACGCAATATTGCTCGTGAACTTAACGCCATCCCAGCCCAGGAGCTTGTTGGTCACCAACTGGCATTACCACGTCTGCATCAGGACGATGAAATCGGTATGCTGGTGCGCAGTTACAACCTCAACCAGCAATTGCTGCAGCGCCATTATGAAGAACAGAACGAAAATGCGATGCGCTTCCCGGTGTCGGATTTGCCGAACAAAGCCTTGCTGATGGAGATGCTGGAGCAGGTTGTCGCGCGTAAACAAACCACCGCGCTGATGATCATCACCTGTGAAACCCTGCGTGATACTGCGGGCGTGCTGAAAGAGGCGCAACGAGAAATTCTGCTGCTGACGCTGGTGGAAAAACTCAAATCGGTACTGTCGCCACGTATGATCCTCGCGCAGATTAGTGGTTATGACTTTGCTGTCATTGCCAACGGTGTACAGGAGCCGTGGCATGCTATTACTTTAGGTCAGCAAGTGCTCACTATCATGAGCGAGCGCCTGCCGATTGAACGTATTCAACTCCGTCCGCACTGTAGCATTGGCGTGGCGATGTTCTACGGCGATCTCACCGCCGAACAGCTTTACAGTCGCGCTATTTCTGCGGCATTTACCGCTCGCCATAAAGGCAAGAATCAGATTCAGTTCTTTGATCCGCAGCAGATGGAAGCCGCCCAACAGCGGTTGACGGAAGAGAGCGATATCCTTAATGCACTGGAAAATCATCAGTTTGCGATTTGGTTACAGCCACAGGTCGAGATGACCAGCGGTAAACTGGTCAGTGCGGAAGTGTTACTGCGTATACAGCAACCGGATGGCAGTTGGGATCTGCCGGATGGCTTAATCGATCGCATTGAGTGCTGTGGGCTGATGGTTACCGTCGGTCACTGGGTGCTGGAAGAGTCCTGTCGACTGCTGGCTGCCTGGCAAGAGCGCGGCATTATGTTGCCCTTGTCGGTAAACCTCTCAGCGCTGCAACTGATGCACCCGAATATGGTAGCGGATATGCTGGAACTGTTAACCCGCTATCGCATTCAGCCGGGAACGCTGATTCTGGAAGTGACAGAAAGCCGACGTATTGACGACCCTCATGCAGCGGTGGCAATCCTCCGTCCGCTGCGCAATGCCGGAGTTCGGGTGGCGCTGGATGATTTCGGTATGGGCTACGCAGGGCTGCGTCAGCTGCAGCATATGAAATCGTTGCCAATCGACGTACTGAAAATCGACAAAATGTTTGTTGAAGGCTTGCCAGAAGATAGCAGCATGATTGCAGCAATTATCATGCTGGCACAAAGTCTGAACTTACAAATGATTGCCGAAGGCGTGGAGACTGAAGCGCAGCGCGACTGGCTGGCAAAAGCGGGCGTTGGTATTGCCCAGGGCTTCCTTTTTGCTCGCCCACTCCCTATTGAAATCTTCGAAGAGAGTTACCTGGAAGAAAAGTAGCTACCCCAAACTGATTACAAAACTTTAAAAAGTGCTGGTTTGTGCGAGCCAGCTCAAACTTTTTAACCTTTTTGTTTCAATTATGATCCAGGTACATTTCTGTGATGTTGTCTGGGTGTTATTTTAAGGCCGCAGGTACCCCATAACCTTACAAGACCTGTGGTTTTACTAAAGGACACCCTATGAAAACCTCTCTGTTTAAAAGCCTTTACTTTCAGGTCCTGACAGCGATAGCCATTGGTATTCTCCTTGGCCATTTCTACCCTGAAATAGGCGAGCAAATGAAACCGCTTGGCGACGGGTTCGTTAAGCTCATTAAGATGATCATCGCTCCTGTCATCTTTTGTACCGTCGTAACGGGCATTGCGGGCATGGAAAGCATGAAGGCGGTCGGTCGTACCGGCGCAGTCGCACTGCTTTACTTTGAAATTGTCAGCACCATCGCACTGATTATTGGTCTTATCATCGTTAACGTCGTGCAGCCTGGTGCCGGAATGAACGTCGATCCGGCAACGCTTGATGCGAAAGCGGTAGCGGTTTACGCCGATCAGGCGAAAGACCAGGGCATTGTCGCCTTCATTATGGATGTCATCCCGGCGAGCGTCATTGGCGCATTTGCCAGCGGTAACATTCTGCAGGTGCTGCTGTTTGCCGTACTGTTTGGTTTTGCGCTCCACCGTCTGGGCAGCAAAGGCCAACTGATTTTTAACGTGATCGAAAGTTTCTCGCAGGTCATCTTCGGCATCATCAATATGATCATGCGTCTGGCACCTATTGGTGCGTTCGGGGCAATGGCGTTTACCATCGGTAAATACGGCGTCGGCACACTGGTGCAACTGGGGCAGCTGATTATCTGCTTCTACATCACCTGTATCCTGTTTGTGGTTCTGGTACTGGGTTCAATCGCTAAAGCGACTGGTTTCAGTATCTTCAAATTTATCCGCTACATCCGTGAAGAACTGCTGATTGTACTGGGGACTTCATCTTCCGAGTCGGCGCTGCCGCGTATGCTCGACAAGATGGAGAAACTCGGCTGCCGCAAATCGGTGGTGGGGCTGGTCATCCCGACAGGCTACTCGTTTAACCTTGATGGCACATCGATATACCTGACAATGGCGGCGGTGTTTATCGCCCAGGCCACTAACAGTCAGATGGATATCGTCCACCAAATCACGCTGTTAATCGTGTTGCTGCTTTCTTCTAAAGGGGCGGCAGGGGTAACGGGTAGTGGCTTTATCGTGCTGGCAGCGACGCTCTCTGCGGTGGGCCATTTGCCGGTAGCGGGTCTGGCGCTAATTCTTGGTATCGACCGCTTTATGTCAGAAGCTCGTGCGCTGACTAACCTGGTCGGTAACGGCGTAGCGACCATTGTTGTTGCTAAGTGGGTGAAAGAACTGGACCACAAAAAACTGGACGATGTGCTGAATAATCGTGCGCCGGATGGCAAAACGCACGAATTATCCTCTTAATCTCACCACTTATGCCCGCACTCCCTTCCCCGAGTGCGGGTGTTTGCGCATAATTGACCCCTGTGCCTGAACTTACCACCTGGGTGAGTTCAGGTTTATTTCACTTCTTCCGTGACATTTTCATGTTCTTGCGGTCTAACACGAAGTGTTTTTAATGTCATTTAGACTGACCGACAACGGGCAGTTTTTTATTACCAGGATAGTTGATCAGGGGTTCACATGCAGGGCACAAAAATTCGACTTTTAGCGGGCGGTTTGCTGATGATGGCCACTGCTGGCTATGTGCAGGCAGATGCGCTCCAGCCTGATCCAGCATGGCAACAGGGGACGCTTTCCAACGGTTTACAGTGGCAAGTGCTGACCACGCCCCAGCGTCCCAGCGATCGCGTTGAAATTCGCCTGCTGGTTAATACCGGTTCGCTCGCCGAAAGTACACAACAGAGCGGTTACAGTCACGCCATCCCTCGTATTGCGTTAACGCAAAGCGGTGGCCTTGACGCAGCACAGGCGCGTTCATTGTGGCAGCAGGGGATCGACCCTAAACGCCCGATGCCGCCGGTAATTGTCTCTTATGACACCACGCTGTTTAATCTGAGTTTGCCCAATAACCGTAACGACTTGCTGAAAGAAGCGCTCTCTTATCTGGCAAATGCCACTGGCAAACTGACCATCACACCAGAAACCATCAACCACGCGCTGCAAAGTCAGGACATGGTGGCAACCTGGCCTGCCGATACTAAAGAGGGCTGGTGGCGCTATCGTCTGAAAGGATCAACCTTGTTAGGTCACGATCCTGCCGATCCGCTGAAACAACCCGTTGAAGCGGAAAAGATTAAAGATTTCTATCAGAAATGGTACACCCCGGATGCAATGACGCTGCTGGTGGTGGGAAACGTGGATGCGCGCTCGGTTGTCGACCAAATCAACAAAACGTTTGGCGAACTGAAAGGCAAACGTGAAACACCGGCTCCGGTGCCGACGCTTTCTCCGCTGCGTCCTGAAGCGGTGAGTATTATGACCGATGCGGTACGTCAGGACCGGTTATCTATCATGTGGGATACGCCGTGGCAGCCAATTCGTGAATCAGCCGCACTGCTGCGCTACTGGCGTGCGGACCTGGCCCGTGAGGCGCTGTTCTGGCACGTTCAGCAAGCGTTAAGCACCAGTAACAGCAAAGACATCGGTCTTGGATTTGACTGCCGTGTGCTGTATCTGCGTGCGCAGTGTGCCATCAACATCGAGTCACCAAACGACAAGCTGAACAGCAACCTTAATTTGGTAGCGCGTGAGCTAGCGAAGGTTCGCGATAAAGGTCTGCCGGAAGAAGAGTTCAATGCGTTAGTGGCGCAAAAGAAACTGGAGCTGCAGAAACTGTTTGCCGCCTATGCGCGAGCTGATACCGATATTTTGATGGGGCAGCGGATGCGTTCGTTGCAAAATCAGGTCGTTGATATCGCGCCGGAGCAATATCAGAAACTGCGCCAGGATTTCCTTAATAGTCTGACGGTAGAGATGTTAAATCAGGATCTGCGCCAGCAGTTGTCGAACGATATGGCGTTAATTCTTCTGCAGCCGAAAGGCGAGCCAGAATTTAACATGAAAGCGTTGCAGGCGGCCTGGGATCAAATCATGGCCCCATCTACTACTGCTGCCACAACCTCTGTTGCCACGGATGACGTACATCCTGAAGTGACGGATATTCCACCCGCACAGTAATGCCTGATGGTGATGAGTTAGCACAACCATCAGGTATTTATGGATGAGCTGGATAGAGGGGTAACACTTTATCCAGCCTTTTGCATATGCTGCTTTTACGCAGGCATCGCTTCACGCGGGATAATCGCGCCGCGATACTGAATAACGGTACTTGCGGTCAGGTGCCCGCGTTTCGCCGCATTTTCCGCACTGCCGCCCGTCAAACGTACCGCCAGATAACCAGCACTGAAAGAGTCGCCAGCTGCGGTGGTATCGATCACTTTTTCTTTCGGCAGTTTCACCGCCGGGACATCCACTAACCCTTCGCCAGCAATGGACACCAGGCAAGAATCCGCCCCGCGTTTCACCACCACTTCTTTCACGCCCGCGTTATGGGTGCGCGCAATGACGTCTTCCACCGGTTGTTGACCCCACAGCGCGTCTTCGTCGTCCAGCGTCAGGAAGGCGATATCCGTGCATTCCAGCATTTGCTGGTACATCTGCTGTGTCTCTTCTTTGCTGGCCCACAAGCGCGGACGGTAGTTATTGTCGAAAATTACTTTTCCGCCGTTGGCGCGGCATTCGCGCAGCAGGGAAAGCAGCTTTTCGCGGCTGGTCGGGCTTAAGATTGCCAGGCTAATCCCGCTCAGGTAGAGATAATCAAAATTCGCCAGCTCTGCACAAATCGCTGCGGATTGCTCACTCTCCAGCCAAAATTTGGCGGCGGCTTCGTTACGCCAGTAGTAGAACGTACGTTCGCCAGTGCTGTCGGTTTCAATGTAGTAAAGACCCGGCAGACGATTTTCCATCCGCTGGGTCAGGGAAGTATCAACGTTCTCGCCTTGCCAGGCGTCCAGCATCTGCTGACTAAAACTGTCCGTTCCCAGCGCCGTCACGTAATGAACGGTTAATGCCGCAGGATCGACCTGACGGGCGATATAGACGGAAGTGTTCAGGGTATCGCCGCCGAAACCGCGCTTAACGTCCGCGCCTTTCTCGGAAAGCTCAATCATGCATTCGCCAATCACGGCAATCTTTTTGGACATAGTCGTGAACCTGATCTGTAAAAAATTAGCGTTAGTTTGCGCTGTGGTGGTTTGCTGGTCAACCATATTAAAACAGTGTTCCATTATTTTTTTGAGCCAGAACGTATTCCTGAAAGATTCCGTAGTGGAGTGGGGAAATTTAACCCGGTCAGGCGGTAAAGTTCTGCTCTTGCGCGCCGATAATCTTTGTCGAGTCCGGGCAGCATCACTTTTAAACACAGGACATCTTTGATGATAAGGCAGGTTATCCAGCGAATAAGCAACCCTGAAGCAAGCATCGAGAGCTTGCAGGAACGGCGTTTTTGGTTGCAGTGTGAGCGTGCTTACACCTGGCAGCCGATCTATCAAACCTGCGGACGGTTAATGGCCGTGGAGCTATTAACGGTGGTCACGCATCCCTCGAACCCTTTACAACGTCTGCCGCCGGATCGCTATTTTACTGAAATCACCGTCAGCCATCGGATGGAGGTTGTGAAAGAGCAGATTGATTTGCTGGCGCAAAATGCCGACTTCTTTGTCGAGCACGGCCTGCTGGCATCGGTCAATATTGATGGTCCTACACTCATCGCCCTGCGTCAGCAACCAAAAATCCTGCGCCAGATTGAGCATCTTCCCTGGCTGCGTTTCGAACTGGTAGAACACATCCGCCTGCCAAAAGACTCAACCTTTGCCTCGATGTGTGAATTTGGTCCGCTGTGGCTGGATGATTTCGGCACTGGGATGGCGAATTTCTCTGCGCTAAGTGAAGTACGTTACGACTACATCAAAATCGCCCGTGAGCTGTTTGTGATGCTGCGTCAGTCGCCGGAAGGACGCACGCTCTTTTCTCATCTTTTACATCTAATGAATCGCTATTGTCGCGGGGTGATTGTCGAAGGTGTGGAAACGCAGGAAGAGTGGCGCGATGTACAAAATTCGCCTGCATTTGCCGCACAAGGCTGGTTTCTTTCACGCCCGGCACCGATAGAAACGCTGAATTCGGCAGTTCTGGCGCTATAAGCTGCCTCATTTTCTGCCTGGCTGGACTATCTTTAGGACTGGCACAGGAAGAAATATGAGGAAGCGAATGATGAGCAAGGCAGGCAAAATAACCGCTGCGATTTCAGGGACTTTCTTGTTGTTGATTGTCGTGGCGATCATTTTGATTGCAACATTTGACTGGAATCGACTCAAACCGACCATCAACCAGAAAGTCTCTGCGGAGTTGAATCGTCCATTCGCTATCCGTGGCGATCTGGGCGTGGTGTGGGAGCGGCAAAAACAAGAAACCGGCTGGCGCAGCTGGGTGCCGTGGCCTCATGTGCATGCAGAAGACATCATTCTTGGCAATCCGCCAGATATTCCCGAAGTAACAATGGTGCATTTGCCGCGGGTAGAGGCAACACTGGCCCCGCTGGCGTTGCTGACCAAAACGGTCTGGCTGCCGTGGATAAAACTGGAGAAGCCCGACGCGCGTCTGATTCGTCTCTCTGAAAAGAACAATAACTGGACCTTTAATCTCGCCAATGATGACAACAAAGACATGAATGCAAAGCCGTCGGCGTGGTCGTTTCGACTGGATAATATTCTGTTCGATCAAGGGCGGATCGCTATTGATGACAAAGTAAGCAAAGCGGATCTGGAAATTTTTGTCGATCCGTTAGGCAAGCCGCTGCCGTTCAGTGAAGTTACCGGATCGAAAGGTAAAGCGGATAAAGAAAAGGTGGGCGATTACGTTTTTGGCCTGAAGGCGCAGGGACGTTATAACGGTGAACCGCTCACGGGCAAAGGTAAAATCGGCGGTATGCTGGCACTACGCGGCGAAGGTACACCGTTTCCGGTACAGGCTGATTTCCGCTCCGGGAATACTCGCGTCGCTTTTGATGGCGTCGTGAATGACCCAATGAAGATGGGCGGTGTCGATTTACGGCTTAAATTTTCTGGCGATTCGCTGGGTGATCTCTATGAACTGACGGGCGTTCTGCTGCCCGATACCCCGCCGTTTGAAACCGATGGTCGGCTGGTCGCGAAAATCGACACTGAAAAATCGTCGGTATTTGATTATCGAGGCTTTAATGGGCGCATTGGCGATAGTGATATCCACGGTTCTCTGATCTACACCACCGGCAAGCCACGGCCAAAACTGGAAGGTGATGTCGAATCGCGGCAATTGCGGCTGGCAGATTTAGGGCCATTGATTGGCGTTGATTCTGGAAAAGGTGCAGAAAAGTCGAAACGGTCTGAGCAGAAGAAAGGCGAAAAAAGCGTTCAGCCTGCGGGCAAAGTGCTGCCTTATGACCGCTTCGAAACCGATAAATGGGACGTCATGGATGCCGATGTTCGCTTCAAAGGGCGGCGCATTGAGCATGGCAGTAGCCTGCCGATTAGCGATCTTTCTACTCATATCATCCTCAAAAATGCTGACCTGCGCCTGCAACCGCTGAAATTTGGCATGGCGGGCGGCAGCATTGCGGCGAATATTCATCTGGAAGGCGATAAAAAGCCGATGCAAGGGCGGGCTGATATTCAGGCGCGTCGGCTGAAACTCAAAGAACTGATGCCGGATGTGGAGCTGATGCAGAAGACGCTGGGGGAAATGAACGGTGACGCGGAACTCCGCGGTAGCGGTAACTCAGTGGCGGCACTTTTAGGCAACAGCAACGGTAACCTGAAACTGTTGATGAATGACGGGCTGGTGAGCCGCAACCTGATGGAGATTGTCGGGCTGAATGTTGGTAACTACATTGTCGGTGCGATATTTGGTGACGATGAGGTGCGGGTGAACTGCGCGGCAGCGAATCTGGATATTGCCAACGGTGTGGCGCGTCCGCAGATTTTTGCTTTTGATACTGAGAATGCGTTGATCAATGTTACCGGCACGGCAAGTTTTGCTTCGGAACAGCTGGATTTGACTATCGATCCAGAAAGTAAAGGGATTCGGATTATCACACTGCGTTCGCCGCTGTATGTGCGTGGGACATTTAAAAATCCGCAGGCTGGGGTAAAAGCCGGACCGTTGATTGCTCGCGGAGCCGTCGCGGCGGCACTGACAACGCTGGTAACACCGGCGGCGGCGTTACTGGCGCTGATCTCTCCTTCCGAAGGGGAGGCTAATCAGTGTCGGACGATTTTGTCGCAGATGAAGAAGTGATGGAAACTGCCGGATGCGGCGTGAACGCCTTATCCGGCCTACAAATCCTTGCGAATTCAATATATTTTATGGAAATTCAGGCCTGATAAGCGTAGCGCATCAGGCTTTTCACTCTTATTACAACGATTGATGTCGCGTCTCATGGGTCAGCAGCAGGGCGATTAAGGTCAAGCCAGCCATTGCCGCCAGATATAACCCCACCGCACCTAACCCGTAGTTAGTCTGCAACCAGGCTGCGATATACGGCGCAACGGAAGCCCCGAGAATCGACGCTACGTTGTAAGAGAACGATGCTCCGGTGTAACGCACTTCTGTCGGGAACAGCTCTGGTAACAGCGCGCCCATCGGCCCGAAGGTCAGTCCCATCAGACTTAACCCCAGCAGCAGGAAGGCAAAAACCAGAATCGGGTTGCCAGAACCGAGCAGCGGGTTAAAGGCGAACAGCGCGAACAGGATGATCAGCGTGGTGATAATTACCATGCTTTTACGACGACCAAAGGCATCGGCCAGCAGTCCGGCGACTGGCACCATCACGCCAAAACCAATAACTGCCATCATCAGCATCCACAACACTTCGTTACGCGGCAGGCTAAGCCCAACTGGCGCGGCGGCGGTACTAAAGGTCATTGAGTAGACCGTCATGATGTAAAACAGCGTATAGGTTGCCAGCATAATGAACGTACCCAGTACGGTTACGCGAACATGTTTGGTCAGCAGCGTACCCAGCGGGATCTTCACCTGTTTTTTCGCTTTAGCGACTTTCTCAAACACCGGCGACTCATGCAGCGATACGCGAACATACAGGCCGATAATGACCAGCACCGCCGAGAAGATAAATGGCACGCGCCAACCCCAGCTCATAAACTGCTCGTCGGTCAGTAGCCAGGAAAGCAGTAAGAAAGTGCCGTTGGCAAAGAAGAAGCCAATCGGTGCGCCCAGTTGCGGGAAGGAGCCATACAGTGCACGTTTGCGCGGTGGGGCGTTCTCGGTTGCCAGCAGCGCCGCTCCGCCCCATTCGCCGCCTAAGCCCAGACCCTGACCAAATCGAGCCAGTGCCAGCAGCAGCGGGGCGAAAATACCAATCGTGGCATAGCCCGGCAGCAGACCAATCACCACGGTCGAAATCCCCATCGTTAGCAACGAGGCGACCAGCGTCGCTTTACGCCCAACGCGATCGCCAAAATGACCAAAAACGGCAGAGCCAATGGGGCGCGCGACGAAGGCGATGGCGAAGGTGGCGAGCGACTGGAGCGTTGCTGCCGTAGGATCGCCCTGCGGGAAGAAGATATGCGGAAACACAATAACGGCCGCAGTGGCGTAAATATAAAAGTCGAAGAACTCAATGGCCGTGCCAATGAGAGAGGCGACAAGGACTTTATTACGCGAGTTGATCGGCGTGTATTCTTGCTCGTGGTCGAGTGTTGTGGCTGTTGCTTGCATAATCTTTTCTTATTTTTTGGCTAACGAATAGCCATATTACGCACAGCAAAAGTGATATTTCAATGTGTAACAAATCGCGGAGTTGGTCGAAAATCAGCCAAAAAGGGAATAATGTTTAAGCTGGTGATTTTTCTTCTATGAAATGCTTCACATAATTTCATAAATGGTGGATAAAACTGGTTTTAGGTTAAATAAAAGTTACCAACTGGATTTATATGCTGGAGTAATGAGTTGGAATGAAATTGTTTGCTCCTAAGAGATGACAGAAAAGGCTCTGGGGAAGAGTTTAAGTGGTTATGTGCGCATGATAGCCGGATGCGATGCTGGCGCATTTTATCCGGCCTACGGGGAGCCAGGCCGAATAAATTCGTAGGCCGGATAAGGCGTTGCGCTGCATCCGGCATATTTTAAGACTGCGTTTTCCCCGGCATTCTCGGGTCGTCTTTGTATTCGGCGGTGGCAATCCACGCCGCGCAAAACAGCGTCAGACGAGCGAAGAAGTAGAAAAACGCCATCAGTCCCAGCACGGAGCCAAATGCTGCGCCAGACGGAGATTTCATCAGCGATGGCAGTGTGTAGGTCATCACGATTTTAATTACTTCAAAACCTATAGCTGCCAGAAATGTTCCGCGAATTAGCGCTTTTTTGCGCGGACGGTGGCGCGGCAATCGCCAGAAGATCCAGAAGAAAAGCAGATAGTTGGCGAAGATGGAAATCGCAAGACCAATCAACCGCCACGTTGGTTTCAGCCACTCAATGCTGTTCAGGTGCAGGGCGCTAATAATCATTTGCTGCGCCGAACCGGCAACCGAGGTGATCGAAAGCGTCACAATGAGCGCAATCAACAAACCAATCAGCGAAATAAAATCACGCAGATATTTAACCCAAAATTTTTCCTGATCCTGTGGCGAACGTTCCCAGACATCGCGCGATTGAGCGCGAATCGCTTCACGCAGGTTACCCATCCAGTTGATGCCGGAATAAAGCGCCACCGCCAGGCCGACAAGCCCTACCGTCGTACGCTGTTGAACGGCGGTATTGATGGTGTTTTTCAATGTAGCTGCCAGCGTCGGATCGCTAATATTTTGCAGAATTTTGTCGAAGATATCCTGCAGCAGCATCGGATGGGAGGCCAGAACGAAACCAGCGGCGGCAAACGACACCATCAAAATCGGAATCATCGACAAAAATGAGAAATAGGTGATAGCCGCACCAAACTGATTCCCCAGCCGATCGTTAAAGCGTTCAGTCGCGCGAATCAGGTGCGCAATAATCGGTTGGCGTTGGACTTTTTCGGCAGTAGTGGTGACGGTTTCCAGCGCCTGGCTAACTTTGCCGCCTTTCTCGCTATTATCCAGCGGTTTAATCGGCTCGAGCTCCAGATCCTGGGTGGGACGTTTAATCTCGTTTTCCTGCGTCATCCGCTCTTTTATCCTTCTGTCTTGATCATTCTTAAAAAGTATAGTCGGTCAGTCCAGGTACTCTTTCATTACGCCAGCCAGCCACTGCATAAACAGGTTTACACGCCGGGAAAGCTCCCGACGCTGCGGATAAACCAGCGAAAGGGAGAGCGGCTCGGCACGGTAGCCAGGTAATACTTCAATAAGCCGCCCGGCACGCAGGGCTTCGCGCACGGCAATGCGCGGGATCTGAATAATCCCCAGACCGGCAAGACCGGCGGCGAGATAGTTTTCGCTACTGTTTACCGTCAACATGCCGCCAGACTTAAACCACTGGACACCATTAACGCTGGCAACCTCAAAACCTAACGGATGTACACCCAGGTGCGGTGTGTAACGCACTATTGCGTGTGAAGTCAGATCGTCGGGGCTTTGTGGATAACCAAAGCGTGTCAGATAGTGTGGACTGGCACAGTTGACCATGGTTAGTTTGCCGAGGGGACAGGCGATAACACCATCTTCCGATAACGCGCCAGTGCGTATCACGCAATCAAAACCATCATGAAGAATATCTACCGGACGGTCATGGCTACTCAGTTCCAGCTCAATTCCCGGATGCTGATAGAGAAATTCCGACAGGCGCGGCAGTAACAGGCTTTTCGCGATTCCTGGTGGGATGTCGATGCGTAATTTACCGCTGATACTGGTGGCATCCTGTTGAAACAGACCGTCCAGTTCGTTGAGATTACTCAACACATCTTTTGCCCGTTGATAATAGGTCATGCCTTCTGGCGTGAGTTTGACCCGTCGCGTGGTGCGCTGGAGAAGCTGGGTGCCAAGTTGATGTTCCAGTGCCTGTATCTGGCGCGAAACACTTCCCTTTGGCAAAGCAAAGAAATCCGCTGCGCGGGAAAAACTTTCCAGCTCCGCGACTTTGATGAACAACTGCATTGCGTGAATTTTATCCATTTCTTTGACCGATTGTTGTTCACAGCGAAACAGTAACGCGCATATCGCATTGTTTATTGTTTTTCTAACATCTAATGCCGGGTTTCACAATGTTGTCATGACGAATGTGGCGATTTCTCAGTAGGAAAAGGGGAGAATAGCTTTATGAGAACGGTGAATCCCCTTAAACAGAGCGTATTTTTCAGCGATTCCCTTTAAAGTGAACAGAGGACGTATTGGCTATTTGTGCTTATTTTTGTCTCATTGCCGTTTGTTATTTTGGCTTGTGGTCGCGGAATTTCATTTTTAATTGCATGCGTACTAGCCATCAATATAAGGAAATCCTCAAAATTGTTTTAAATAATGCCCTCGACATGTAATTTCAGGCGTTTAGCTGTAACTATTTATATCGGTAACTATTTTCTACGCGTCATCTCTGTAGAATGGCCACCGCCAAATGGCGAATTCTTATTTTTTCTCGCGGGTAATACCCTTCCACTACTTAAGTCTTTTTAACGTATTCAGGTGGAGATTCAGTTATGCAAATAGTCATGTTTGACAGGCAGTCAATATTTATTCATGGAATGAAAATCAGTTTACAGCATCGTATTCCAGGAGTGAGTATTCAGGGGGCCAGTCAGGCAGACGAGTTATGGCAAAAGCTGGAAAGTTACCCTGAAGCCTTAGTGATGCTCGATGGCGATCAGGATGGTGAGTTTTGCTACTGGTTGCTGCAAAAAACCGTGGTGCAATTTCCTGAGGTTAAGGTGTTAATTACGGCGACGGATTGCAACAAACGGTGGTTACAGGAAGTTATTCATTTTAATGTGCTGGCCATTGTGCCTCGTGATTCAACCGTCGAGACATTTGCGTTGGCGGTCAATAGTGCGGCGATGGGGATGATGTTTCTGCCGGGAGACTGGCGAACGACGCCGGAAAAGGACATTAAAGATCTCAAATCGTTAAGCGCCCGCCAGCGGGAGATTTTAACCATGTTAGCGGCGGGCGAATCAAATAAAGAGATCGGCAGGGCGCTGAATATCAGTACCGGAACGGTAAAAGCGCATCTGGAATCCCTGTATCGCCGTCTGGAAGTGAAAAATCGCACCCAGGCGGCAATGATGTTAAATATCTCCTCCTGAAGAGGATAATTTTACAGCCAGCAGGAAGTTAGCGGCTGGCTGTAAAAATATTATGGTTCGCCGTACAAACCAATTAAACGGCGTACCACACCGTTAGTCCAGCCAAACCCATCCTGCAACGGATACTCGCCACCGCCGCCTTCGCGGGGAACACCATCGGCAATATGGTATTTCTCAATCAGTTTGTGCTGTTCCAGATAGAACTGATTCACCGTCTTCAGCCAGCTGCGCGCGATTTCATCACCCAGAAGGTCATCGCCGTACATTTTAAATCCCTGAATCGCCATCCATTGTAATGGTGCCCAGCCGTTAGGTTTATCCCACTGTTCACCGGTTTCGTACTCGCTTGCCAGAATCCCGCCAGGTGTCAGTAACCGACTGCGCACGGCGTTTGCCAGACGATCGGCCTGTTCATGGTTCGCCATACCGACATAGAGCGGCACAATGGCGGCAGCGGAAAAGAGCGCCAGTTGTTCGCGTCGCCAGTCGTAATCGCGGTAGATACCGTTTTCATCATCCCAGAGGTAACGGTTTACCGCATCGCGACGGGCACTGGCCTTCTGGCGGAACAGTGCTTCTGTCTCTTTCTCGCCTTTCAGTGCCGAGATGTTGGCGATGGCGCTCTCCAGTTTAAACAGGAAGGCATTCAGATCGATGGGGATGAACTGGGTGGTACGAATGCTCGCCAGACGACCGGTATCACGCAGCCAACGGGAAGAGTAATCCCAACCGGAGGCCGCCCCCGCGCGTAAATCACGGTACACCTCGTTGGGTGGGCGACCAGAATGTTTCGCGGTTTCAACGTCTTCAAGCCAGGATTCGTCACGCGGCGTGTCGCGATCGTCCCAGTAACGGTTGAGCAGCGATCCGTCCGGCATCCGCACAACATGGCGATAGGCCTGATTAGGGATCAACGATTCTGCGCCGTCCATCCAGAAGGCATATTCCATTTTCAGATGGTCGAGATAGCGGCGCGCGCCGCGTACACCATCTTCTTCAAACAACTCCACCATCAGCGCAAAAACCGGTGGTTGCGAGCGGCTCAAATAATAGGTGCGGTTGCCGTTGGGGATGTGACCATAGTTTTCGATCATCCAGGCGAAGTTATCGGCCATGCATTTCAGCAAATCTTCCCGACCACTTTCCGCCAGCCCCAGCATGGTGAAATAGGAATCCCAGTAGTAGGTTTCGCTAAAACGGCCCCCTGGAACAATGTAAGACTGTGGCAGCGCCAGCAGGGAAGACCACGGAATGTGATCTTGCGGTTCGCGGGTGAGCACCGGCCACAGCTGGTCGATATGTTCTTTCAGGGAATTTTGCGGGTCCGATACATACTCGCTGGAGTAGGTCTCCGGCAGCCAGAAGTGATTTTCAACAAACTTGCGCAAGTCAAAATCACGATGACGGCGCACTTTACGATAGCGGATTAAAATATCCAGCGGGTCCATTTTGGGTGCGCAGTCGGGAAAGGTTTTACTGTCGGGGAAAATTTTCGCCGACTGTACATGCTCGAACAGTTCGAGATAGCGATCGGCAGGCGTCAGCGCATCAGAGGCGGGCAGCCCTTCAATCATCTCGGGTTCTGGTTCTGCCTCGATCATCTCATCCAGTTTTAATTCATACGGGTCCAGTTCATAGCAGAGATCGACCTCGATCATCAGTTCGTCTGGATTAGAGTTTTGAATTTTCTGATTGAGCATAAGGATCCGACCTCCGAAATTCGTCGCTAATTATCGGGCTTTTCTTTAAGGGTAGTCATTCGCTCCGCCTGGTGGGCGACAAAGCGTGCGGTGGATCACGTTTATTAACTTGTCAAAAAATATAACGCACTAATATCAATAGAATTTATAAAAATACGGATTCCGTGTTGTTTTTCATTTTCAGAACATTCAATCCTGCTCTCGCCGCAATCATGATATGCCATTCCTGCTCTGTATAATAGGCACAGACTATCTTATTGATAGTTTATATTCATGTAATTGATTGATTCCTATCAAAAAGCGTATTTCCCTGTTTTTTATGATGGCTTTGTCTCGCAGAGACGTTTGCAGCATTCTGGAAAATTTTCTGGGTCACAATAACTCACCACCGTGAGGGAAGAATAATGAAAATGGTCTCACGTATTACCGCGATCGGCCTGGCTGGCGTCGCGATTTGCTATTTAGGGTTATCTGGTTATGTGTGGTACCACGATAATAAACGCAGTAAACAGGCCGATGTTCAGGCATCTGCTGTCAGTGAAAATAATCAGGTTTTAGGTTTTCTTCGCGAAAAAGGATGCGACTATTGTCATACGCCTTCGGCAGAATTACCCGCCTATTATTATATTCCTGGCGCGAAACAGTTGATGGATTACGACATTAAGCTTGGATATAAATCTTTTAACCTCGAGGCCGTGCGTGCGGCTCTGTTGGCAGATAAACCCGTTTCGCAAAGCGATCTGAATAAGATTGAATGGGTGATGCAGTATGAAACTATGCCGCCAACGCGTTACACCGCGCTACACTGGGCGGGTAAGGTGAGTGATGAAGAGCGGGCGGAAATACTTGCCTGGATTGCAAAACAGCGCGCGGAATATTACGCCAGTAATGATACTGCTCCGGAGCATCGCAATGAACCGGTGCAGCCTATTCCGCAAAAACTGCCTACCGATGCGCAAAAAGTGGCGTTGGGTTTTACGCTGTATCATGATCCCCGTTTATCGGCTGATAGCACCATTTCATGTGCACATTGCCATGCGTTAAATGCGGGTGGCGTTGATGGCAGAAAAACGTCGATTGGTGTTGGTGGTGCCGTTGGACCGATTAACGCACCGACGGTATTTAACTCAGTATTTAACGTTGAGCAGTTCTGGGATGGTCGTGCGGCAACATTGCAGGATCAGGCGGGTGGACCGCCGTTGAACCCGATTGAAATGGCGTCGAAATCCTGGGACGAAATTATTGCTAAGCTGGAAAAAGATCCGCAGCTTAAAGCGCAGTTCCTCGAAGTCTATCCGCAAGGTTTCAGTGGCGAAAATATTACTGATGCTATTGCTGAATTTGAGAAAACATTAATTACGCCGGATTCCCCATTTGATAAATGGTTGCGTGGAGATGAGAATGCGCTGACGGTGCAACAGAAAAAAGGCTATCAATTATTTAAAGATAATAAATGTGCAACTTGTCATGGTGGTATTATTCTCGGCGGACGTTCTTTCGAACCGTTGGGGCTGAAAAAAGACTTTAACTTTGGTGAAATTACGGCGGCGGATATTGGTCGTATGAATGTTACTAAAGAAGAGCGTGATAAATTGCGTCAGAAAGTACCCGGTTTACGTAACGTTGCTTTAACGGCACCGTACTTCCATCGCGGTGACGTGCCGACGCTGGACGGGGCGGTAAAACTGATGCTGCGCTATCAGGTAGGCAAAGAGCTGCCGCAGGAGGATGTGGATGATATCGTAGCTTTCCTGCACAGTCTGAACGGGGTATATACGCCGTATATGCAGGATAAACAATAATTAATTTGATCGCCCGAACAGGAATGTTTGGGCGATTTTTATTACGACAATAAAGTCTGTTTTTAATATTATCATGTTAAATGTTTATATTATAAAAAGTCGTTTTTCTGCTTAGGATTTTGTTATTTAAATTAAGCCTGTAATGCCTTGCTTCCATTGCGGATAAATCCTACTTTTTTATTGCCTTCAAATAAATTTAAGGAGTTCGAAATGGACCAGAAGCTGTTAACGGATTTCCGCTCAGAACTACTCGATTCACGTTTTGGCGCAAAGGCCATTTCTACTATCGCGGAGTCAAAACGATTTCCGCTGCACGAAATGCGCGATGATGTCGCATTCCAGATTATCAATGATGAATTATATCTTGATGGCAACGCTCGTCAGAACCTGGCCACTTTCTGCCAGACCTGGGACGACGAAAACGTCCATAAATTGATGGATTTGTCGATCAACAAAAACTGGATCGACAAAGAAGAATATCCGCAATCTGCAGCTATCGACCTGCGTTGCGTAAACATGGTTGCTGACCTGTGGCATGCGCCTGCGCCGAAAAATGGTCAGGCCGTTGGCACCAACACCATTGGCTCTTCCGAGGCCTGTATGCTCGGCGGGATGGCGATGAAATGGCGTTGGCGCAAGC